>JAOZPY010000014.1:0-7333 GCA_029932495.1 Desulfobacterales bacterium | reverse complement strand
AAAAACCGATGCACCCCAGCGCTGCGGCTGGTTCCAGCGGCCGAATCCGCCCAGGCTGGCTGTCAGGGCCTCTACCAGCAAACCCAGGGCAAAACCCTTATGTCCGGAGTCCATTGTCCCCAGAGGCAAAATCGCGCCCGGTGGTTCCGTGAACAGAACTGCCGGGTCATTGCTGGTGCAGCCTTGATTATCGATCAGCCATTCATGGGGCAGATGCTGGTGGGCTTCGTAATAGCGTTGGGTCAGGCCATTGGTGGTCGTCGATGTGCTGATGTCGATTAGAACCGGTTCCGCGTCGGTGGGAAAGCCGGCTGCAATCGGATTCGGTGTGTAAACCGGTGTGCATCCTCCGTAAGGGGTGACCGAGCGGCAGCTGGGATCCGATGAAATCAGCAACATCACAAAACCGCGGTCCGTCGCCGGCTTGAGATAGGTCTGCAGACAGGCAATATGGTGGCTGCGTCGAAGCACCACCGTCATAACGGGGTGGGTGTTGATTCTGTCAAACATCAGCTCCATGGCGCAGGTCACCAGCCAGGGTCCCGGCAGATAATTGCCATCCCAGGCGATCGGCGTTATAACGCATCGTCATATTTGACTCCTGTCTTCATCGGGCTTTTACAAACCGGCAGCGTTCATCCCGGCATACAACTGAAAATGACAGAATATCCTATATCATATTTTGCTGGGACTGGGCAGGTTAAAAGGGGGCCTTTGCGAAAGTGCGAGGAACAATTTTAGATGGTCGCTCTCAACTTTTTGAAAACAATACGATTGATCAACGGGTCCGTTGTCCGTCACAGATGATTGCGCGGTTGGCGCACCACTAGTGGATACCTGCCAAACAATTCAGCCAATTGTTACTCGATAAATCAGTTCGACAAATCGGCTTTCTTGGTCTCAAATTCGGCCTTGTCGATCTCGCTGCGGGCATAGCGTTCTTTGAGAATATCCAGTGCCCGGCTGGAGCCGCCCCCGGCGTCCGGTTTTGTCCGGCTGGTGGACTGAACCAACCATTTGATGAGAAACACCAATCCCACCAGAATCAGAATCCAGAAAATCATCATAAATATACCTCCAAACCATCCCATGCCCCAACCCCCCATCATGCCGGGTCCCATGCCCCAGCCGCCATATCCGCCCGGCTGGGCCAATGCTTCACCTGAAGCCAAAAGTATCCCTAGAGATGCCAGTGCCGTTGGGGCTGCGGTCAGCAACCATTTAATCAGTTTCATTTTACGTCTCCTTTATTTTTCCCGGGCTTTGAGCCTTGGGTCATTTGGGTGCGTGC
Source organism: Desulfobacterales bacterium (assembly GCA_029932495.1). Taxonomy (GTDB): domain Bacteria; phylum Desulfobacterota; class Desulfobacteria; order Desulfobacterales; family JAFDCJ01; genus JAFDCJ01. The sequence goes on along the minus strand of JAOZPY010000014.1, from coordinate 6,042 downwards.
CTTGACCCGCTCCAGGGCCCATCATCCTGCCGGGGCCACTGCGGGGTCCCATACCGTAATTACCACGAGATCCCATCATTGCGGGTCCCATCATCATGCCGCCGCCCGGTCCCATAAAGCCCATGCCGAGGCTGGGGTTAATCTTTTTCACCTGCAGGATAAACGCGAGGCGTTTCTGGGCCAGCCGGGCCTGCAAATCGGATATTTCCTTTTGTAGCGCGACGGCTTTTTTGGGGTCGAGCTTCTGCTTGGCCAACTCACTGGCAAGTTCGAGCCGCTTCTGGTAAATGCTTTGCCGAAGGTCTCTTGTCCCTTCAAAAAAGGCAGTGCGCGCCGCGTCCAGTTTCTTGAACTCATCAGCGTTCAGGTTGGCCGCCGGTGCGCACATACCGCCATAGCTACTACCGGGCCCCCAGCCCTGCCGGCCGCCGTATCCCATACCCATCTGGGCGGATGCGTAATTGCCTGCAAACAAAATTGTGATGATCGCGATCAGCACAACTTTCAATTTGAAGTGTCTGGGTTCCATTTTTTTTCCTCCTTATGAATTTTGACTGGTTTGCTTACCCCTGCGTTAAACACGTTAAGCGGTTTTGAAAATGATGTATTACAATCTCTGTGCCAATTCGTCGGGCGTCTTCCATCTTAAATTTTAACCAATTGATAATACAGCTGAATGAATGTGTTTTCGTTTTGGGAGAGGAAGGGAAAAGGCCGGGTGTTGATTCAAAGCGGATTCAAAAGTGCGTAAAAAATAACCAGCCGTTGATTACCGGTGCCACAAACCGGGTAAAAAGTATCCATATGGGAATACCGGCAGGCCGGATATCCGCTGGTCTACTCTTTACAACGGGCACAAGCTTAATCTTTCCATGGCTGGTTGACTCTATGCCACGTTTCGGGCTATATGCTTTACGAAATTAAGCTGCATTCAAATATAAAATACATAAAAGTCTCACCGGCCTTCGAATCAACCCGTACAGGGGCCCAGGGTCCGATGCTGCTCGAATGTAAAAATATTAACTATCAATATCCCGGCTCCGACACGCAAGTTTTTCGTGATCTAAACGGCCGGGTGGCCGACCCGGGGTTTCATGCCCTGTTCGGTCCCTCCGGTGTGGGCAAGACGACCCTGGCCCGGATGATTTGCGGTGAAATCAAGCATTTCAGCGGACAGCTGATCACCGCCGGGCTGGAGCGCATTCTGTACACCTACAACCTGGAGCGCCTGCCCGGCTGGTCAAGTGTTGGTGAACACCTGCAATTAAACACCCCGACTTCCAGCCGACACCGGATGGATGAACTGGTCGCATCCTTCGGTTTGCAGGGCTGTATGGATTCCCGTTTTGCCCAGCTGTCTTTAGGGCAGCAAAACCGCACCAACCTGGCACGCTACCTGCTGCAGGACTTTGATCTGCTGGTCATGGATGAGAGTCTGGCCAATGTAGATGAGGGCACCAAGGAAAAAATTATTCTCAAGATCAAGCAAATGTTTCCGGACCGCGCATTTTTATACATTTCTCATAACGTGGTGGAGGTGGCCAAATTCTGTAAACAGGTTTTCGTCCTGCGCAATTTTCACAAGTTTCCCCAGGCGATTGTTCTGGAGGGCCGCAATTATACGGGCGGCCCGGGGGTGGACAAAAAAAAGCTGGAGCATACCATGCTGGAGATCGTCAATGCTTTATAGGCGTCTATACCAGTTTTTCATGATCTATTTTCTGGGCCTGGCGAGCCTGATGGCGATCAAATACGGGCTGCAGCTTTCCGATTACGTCATTCCGGGTCCGCCGGAAATCGCCTCTACGGGACTGCGGGTGTCCGGCAGATACTTGCTCAATGTGCTCAACACCTTGGCGGTGGCCATTTTGGGCCATATCCTGGCTATTGTTCTGGCAACGGGGATCGGCATCATCGGTCGGCTGACCGCCTGGATCGGCTCTTTTATCCGGGTCGCCGCATATAATATCCAGGCCTATCCCATCGTTGCGGTGGCGCCGATCATTTTCATCCTGCTCGGCGATGGGCTGTCATCCCGGCTGCTGATTGCCGCCATGATTTGTTATTTCCCCCTTTTGCTGTCATTTGTCGGGATTTTTTCCGAACCGGTGCCGGAAATTGAGCACTTTTTCGAATCCACCCGGCGCATGACCTGGCGGCTGCAGATAAAGATCCGGGCCTTTGAAAACATTCATAAGCTGATCACGGTGGTTGTGGGCAGCGCCACCCTGGCCATGGTGGGCACCATTGTGGCGGAATTTATTGCCGCCAATGCCGGCATCGGATACAGCATCCGCATTGCCCTTTATCAAAGTGATCTGGCAAAAATCCTGGTGGCGCTTTTTTTGATCGGCATTTGCACTTCGTTGTACCTGGTTTTGCTGGAATGGATCGGGTACCGGATCCGCAGACGGTGGGCAATCCCCGAAGGAGGTTTAAAATGAAAACCCGGGCACTTAAAAAAAGAGTCGATCTGTATCTTGCCGTGGTGGTGTTTTTCTTTTTTACCGCCGATGCATTCGCCGGCGGCCTTGCCGCCCAGGAGGTAACCTACCGGTTGAAGTGGCTGTTCAATATCAGTGTGGTGGGGGATCTGTGGGCCGATGTCAACGGCAATTTTGCCCGCCGGGGGTTGAAGGTGACCGTTAAGCCCGGCGGTCCGGAACGCGACGCCATCAAAGAGCTTGAGCTTGGCCGCTCCCAGTTCGGGGTGGCGTCAGCCGATCAGGTGATCCGTGCGGTCTCCAAGGGGGCCCATGTGGTGGTGCTGGCCCAGTTGTTTCAAGTCAATCCCCTGCAGTGGATCTACCGTCCGGCCCGCACCCCAATAAAGACGCCGCAGGATCTGAAGGGCAAAACCATCGGCATCACTTACGGTGGAAACGACGAAGCCATCATGCGCGCTTTGCTGGCCAAATACCATATCCGGGAAAACGAGGTAAGGCTATACAGCGTGCGCTATGATTACACGCCTTTTTACCAGGGTAAAGTGGATCTGTGGCCTCTGTACCGCAATGCCCAGGCGCCCATCATCGGAGAAAAACTGCGCAAGGCCGGTGAGCGGTTTGATTTTTTAAACCCATCACAGTTGGGTATTCAGTTCGTGGCCAATTCTGTGGTGACCAGCCAAAAAATGCTGGCGCAGCATCCGCAGATCGTCCAGCGCTTCATGGAGGCCCTGCTTGAGGGTTGGCGTGCTGCGCTGAATCCGGCCAACAGGCAAAAGGCGATTGCCATTGTTTTGAAGTTCAACCGGGAAACGCCCGCAGAGATTATCCGCCGGCAGCTGCCGGTCACCCGAAGCCTCATGCTGCCGACCGCCGATTTTCAGTTCGGTAAAATCGACGTGGAAGCCTGGAAGCAAACCGAGCAGATCATGCTGGCACAAAAGTTGATTTCAAAACCCGTGCATGTGGAAAATTTATTGAAGCCGGTCGCCCAATAGCGGTATTTTTCTAATTTATCCCTCGAAGCCGGGAGAATGGTCATGAATGATGCAAAATTTCAGAAGATATCCCCATCGGATCAGCCATTGTACGGTCCGCGCAAACTGCTGCTGTGTGGGTTTTCGGCCGAGGCCCAGCCCAAGTTCGATGCCCTGCTCGAGGTCATCGGTCTGGCGGACCTTCCAAAGGTTTGGGTAACCGACGCGCAGGCGGGCATCCCGGTCGGAGAGCTGGCGAGACTTGTCAATGGCACCGGTGCCGGCCAGCCATCGTCCCTGCCGCGGGCCATCATTATGGCCGGTATTACCCAGAATGAGCTGCACCGGCTCATGAGCGGCTGCCGCCAGGCGCAGATGAAGCCGGCTTTGTGGGCCACCCTGACGCCGACATCGGAGACCTGGGCCCTGCAGGATTTGCTAAAAGAGCTGAGCGCTGAACGGCGGGCCATGCAGGACCATAAAAAATAAAGGGAGCAACAACGCCTCATACTTAAGAACTATATTTCAGCATTGAGAATGTGCGCGGAAAAATGAGCATCACTTTTAGCGAATTTACGATTGAGGCCTACGCGCAGGTATTTTCCTTGTGGCAGCGCTGCGAGGGGATCGGTTTGAGTCAGGCCGATTCAAAGGGCAACATCCAGCATTACCTGGAGCGCAATCCCGGCCTGAGCCGGATTGCGCGTAACGGGAATGCGGTGGTGGGCACGATTCTGTGCGGTCATGACGGCCGGCGGGGCTATGTCCATCATCTGGCCGTCAGCCCCGAATTTCGGCGACAGGGCATTGGCCGCCGGCTGGTTGAAGATAGCCTTGGGGCCCTGAAGGCTGTCGGTATTGAAAAATGCCATCTTTTCATTTTCAGCGATAATATTGACGGACGCAGGTTCTGGCAGCATATCAGCTGGACCTTTCGCACAGACATCGCAGTTATTTCCAAAATCATCACCTGACGCCGGCAAAAATAAATCCCGTTGCGACCGGGTTGACTTTTTATTGCCCAGCTGCTACAAAGTGGGATATTAAGATCAGCAACCATTGTGATCATCAACCCAAAAGCTCGCCCGCACCGCCGTGTTTTTTCCATTAGTATTGGTTAACCGGTTTTTTGGATCAAACCTGTCCATAACGGATGATCCCTTCCAACCGACGCATCAGAAATAACGATGCATTGCCGGCGTTCAGCCGCCCGGGTAGGATTTTCAAGGAGCTGCCTATGTCACAGCAAACCAGCACGGTCAGTCCCCTCAACTTCCCGCAGCCGGGTGTGGAAAAAGAACGAAAATTGATCGGTGACCGGGGCGGTTACTTTTTAAAGCGCTTCGAGGGTGAGATCGGAACCAACGTCTCGGCTTGCTACCAGTGCGAACGGTGTACCAATGCCTGCCCGGTGGCCCATTACATGGACATCAAACCCCACCAGGTCATTCGCTACATCCAGCTTGGCTGGCGCGAGGAACTGCTGCAATCGGCCACAATCTGGGTCTGCCTTTCCTGCGAGATGTGTTCGACTTACTGCCCCAATGAAGTAGGGGTGGCCGAAAGCATCAATCATTTGCGCAATATGGCGGCCCATTCATCGATTCCGCCCAAAGAAAAGCAGTTGGCGGTTTTTCACCAAACATTTCTTGAAGAACTCCAACGCCACGGCCGGATCAACGAGTTTTGGCTGATGAAGGCCTATAGTCTGAAGCCCGGAATATTCAAGGAGAAAATCAAGTCGGGTCTGTTCAAAGATGAACTTCTAAAGGGCTTGACCTTGTGGAAGAAGGGCCGGCTTGTGCTGCTTCCCGGTCGCTCCCGGGCCATTAAGGATTTAAAAAAAGTATTTCGCCGGAAGCAGGGAGAGATCAGCTGATGACGAGGAAACTGTCTTTTTATCCGGGCTGTTCCCTGGAAGGCATGGCCCGGGATTATGGCCGCTCCATTACGGCGGTTTTCAAGAATCTGGGCATTGAGCTTCTGGAGCTTGAAGACTGGTCCTGCTGCGGCGCCACGGCGGCCCACAGTTTGTCCGAGATGATGGCCGTGACCCTGCCGGCACGCAACCTCGCCCTGGCGGAAAAAAGCGGGCTGGACATTGTCTCCCCGTGTGCCAACTGCTTCAACCGCCTGCGCTTTTCCCAGCACATGATCAAAAAGGGAATTTTCGACATTCCCTGGCCGGTGACCGGTGAGTTGCAGGTCTATGAGATGACACGCTTTCTGGCCCAGCCCGAAAACCTGCAGCGCATCGCAAAACGGGTGGCAAAGCCGCTGAGTGACTTGAGCGTCATCTGCTATTACGGCTGCCAGATGGTGCGGCCGCCGAAAATTACGGGATTTACCGACTATGAAAACCCCCAGACCCTGGACAGCATTGCCGCCGCGGTGGGCGCACAGGTGATTGACTGGTCGTTCAAGGCCACCTGCTGCGGGGCCAGTATCGGTATCGGGCGAAAGGAAATCCAGGAATCGCTTACCGCGCGAATCCTGCAAAAAGCAAGGATGACCGGAGCCGACGCCATCGTGGTTTCATGTCCCCTGTGCCAGACCAACCTGGACCTGATCCAGCAAAACAGCCGCCAGGCCGGCATGCCGGTTTTTTATTTTACCGA
>JAOZPY010000241.1 GCA_029932495.1 Desulfobacterales bacterium | reverse complement strand
ACAAAAGCACCCTGGCGCTGTGCATCGGACAGCTGTATAAATATACCAGCGGCAGTGTGATGATCGGTGATCAGGAAGTATCGTCGCTTACCAAAAAGGATATGGTTAAAAATATGGGCATTGTGGCTCAAAGCCCCTTTATATTCGACGGCAGCATCGAGGAAAATATTCTTTATTCCTGTCAGGCCCTGGCCAACGGAGACAGCCCGCCCCAGAAAGACGGCATGCCCTCCTTGGATGACATTATCGCCACGCTGCACCAGACCGGTATTTTTGTGGACATTTTACGTTTCGGTTTGAATGCTTTTTTAAGTCACGACAAAAATGAAGATTTGGTAGAGACGATCATCCGGGTACGTAAAAACTTCCAGCGCGATTACGGTGCCGATCTGGCGGATTATGTTGAATTTTTCGATGAAAACAAATATCTTTATTATTCCAGTGTCGATGAAAATTTAACATTCGGCACCCCCAACAAGGAGCAGTTTGCTGAAGCCAGTCTGTGCAGTAATGAATATTTTTTGAAATTTCTGGAGCAGGCGGATCTCACCACGCCGCTGTTGAGCCTGGGGGCTGAGTTGTGCCGGCAGACCGTGGACATTCTTGGGAATCTGCCACCGGATGCCCTGTTTTTTGAACAGAGTCCGATCCATGCTGATGAACTGGATGAGTTTAAAGTCCTGGTGACGCATTTAAAGAAAAAGAAACTTCATGAACTGGAAACGCAAGATCGCCGCAAACTGCTGGATCTGGCCCTGCGCTATACCCCCGGGGTTCATAAAATGGTCAGGCTGCCGGAGATCCTGGAAAACCTGATCCTGGAAGGTCGGGCGTTGTTCCATGAAAAAATTACCGCTGATGATCCCGAGGCGTTTTCTTTTTACCAGGCCTCGGGATACATTTATTCCCAGACCATTTTGAACAACATTTTTTTTGGCAAAACCAAAACCGCCAGCTCTCAGGCCCAGGAACGCATCAATCAGAGCATCATCCAACTGTTGATTGAGGAAGACCTGCTGGAAGCCATTATTGAAATCGGCATGCACTATCAGGTCGGTAACAAGGGCGACAAACTGTCGGGCGGGCAGCAGCAAAAACTGGCCATTGCCCGGGTTTTTTTAAAGGCCCCCAGGTTGTTGATCATGGACGAAGCCACCTCAGCCCTGGACAACAGATCCCAGGCCCGTATCCAAAACTTGCTGGAAACCCGCTGGAAGAAAAAAAGCACCGTTGTCTCCGTCGTTCACCGGTTGGATACCATTCGCAATTATGACAAGGTGGCGGTCATGAAGGCCGGCAAAATTCTAGAAATGGGCACTTACGATGAATTGATGTCCCGGAAAGGAGCGCTGTATGAGCTCGTTGGAAAATAATGCGCATCCCTCCAGTGAATTTCAGGAAAACCTTACGTTGTTGCGGGAGATCTATTTTTTCTCCGGCCTGCCACTTGAAACCCTTAAGGTTTTCGCGTATCTTTGCACCAGGGAAAAATACAAGCCAGCAGAGTATATTTTCCAGCAGGGTGTCGACGACGGGCGGGCGTATTATATCCTGGAAGGCGAAGCGCAAATAGAACGGGTCGTCGATGGGCAAGCCACGATATTGCGCAGCTGCAAAAACGGAGAATTTCTGGGCGGCCTGACGTTGCTGGGTGATAAACGTCGACTTTTTTCCTTGAAGACGGTGACGGAGGCAAGCTGCTTGGTACTGAGCCGGGAAAAATTCAATAAAACCATGGAGCAGTTCCCGAATTTGATGGTTAAAATCTGCAGGGTTCTGACCGATCGCATTGACAGCTGGGAGCAGCGCTTCCTTGCCGAACGGGCGGATCAATGTGGGGGATGCATGCATATGCTGGGTGTGACGCTTATCTAAACCACAATGTGGGTGTGCCCGACGTTAAAAAGAGATAAAAACGATCCGTGGCCGAAACTGGTTGCCGGCCTTTGTTAGGGGATGAACATTCCGGATGGGCCGGGGTTATCGGGAAGGTTGGCGTTTATGAAGAAAAAAGAGTATTCTTTTGAACTTAAGAATCGCCTTTCCGAACTGGATACCCTTTGCCGGAATTTGGAAAAGTATGGTCGGCAGATAGGGCTTTCTTCAAAGATGATATTTGAACTCAACTTGGCCTTGGACGAACTGTTTACCAATATTATTTCCTATGGTTTTAAAGACGGTGAAGAACATCGGGTCCGGGTGACATTGACACCTGAAAAGGGGGTGATCTGTCTGTGCATAGAAGATGACGGCATTGCATTTGATCCAACGGCCTTTGATCATCCGGATGTCAGCTGTTCCGTGGCACAGTGCAAAATCGGGGGCCTTGGGATCCACATTATTAAAAAATTGATGGATGACATTTGTTATGAGCGTTGTGGGAATAAAAATGTTTTACGGTTGAAGAAAAAGTTTGGCAAAAGCGCATCCTGATCGCCGGATTTAAGGCGCATTCTTGAAGCGAGAAAATCAACTTTTTCCGGGTTCACCAAATACTGGCGAAATACACCATATGGAGGATGGCAAATGGAAATTATCGAGGAAAAACGAGACGGCATCCACGTTTTCAAACTCAACGGGCGCCTGGATTCAAATACCTCCCAGGGATTTGAGACGGCAATTTTTCAGGCCATCGCCGATGGATCTAAAAAGATTGTGATTGATTTTAAGGATCTTGACTATATTTCAAGTGCCGGTTTGCGGGTGATTTTAAAAGCCACCAAGGCTGTTAACCGTGAAGAAGGCAAGATCATGCTGTGCGCCATGCAGGACTATGTCAAGGAAGTCTTTGAAATTGCAGGCTTTGACTCCTTTCTGCCGATCGTTACCACCATGGACGAGGCGCTCAAGGAATTGTAAAACACTTCTTTAATGTGGGCCAACCGCGTTCGGTTCATTTCATCCCATCATTGCAGGCCGAGCAGACCACGCCGCCCCAGTTCGCGGATAAAGCGGGTGACGGAAACCTCGGCCTCTCTGTTTTCCAGACGGTGAGTTTGGGCAAAGATTTCAATTATCTGGCTCACAGAACGCCGGCCATCAAGTAAATCCCATACAGTCGTTCCCAGTACATCCAGCTGGAGTTTTTTTGTTTGCCGGGTTGTTGGTGTAACGCCCAGGCGTTTGGCCACAGCGGCCGCCAGCGGCCGCAGCGTCATCGGATACTCAATCAGCACTTCCCCGCTTTCCAGTCGCATCTCGGTGATATCGCCGCTTTTAACCGGTTTGTACTGCAGTGCCTGCGTACGGGATATTTCAGGGGCGACTTTTTTTTTAAACAGTCTCATAATCCATACAGATCCGGTTTAACTGGTCTTCATCCAGATAGTGTCTGCTGGCCGCGCGCACGCCGAAAATGCGGTTTTTTTCTTCCAGCAACCACATGCGAAACCAGAAAAATGACAACTGCGGTTTCAGCCTGACGATCCATTGTGGTCGGCCGGCGGGCGGGCCCATGGACCATTGGATACCCGGGTGCCCGTTAACGGTTGTCACGATCGGTTGGCCGCTGGAAAATTCTGAGATTGTTCCGGCAAAGCGGGTAAGATTACCCTTGCCCAGCAAGGCGGCAGCCGGGGCCCAACGGTGCAGATGGATGGTTTGCCTGCCATCGGTAAATTCGAGCTCAAATCTGCCGGCATCGAACCGAAAACGGCGCAGCTGTAATATTTGTGGCAGCTTTGCCCGGATATCAAAGACCGACCAGACAATCCGGCCGTCATCGGGGTGATCACGAAAAGAGTTGAGCACCGCGAGAAATTCTTTTTCAGCAGCATCCGGGGTGGATCGGAAAAATTGGATCAAAGACCCGTTGTGGCAAACCGGGCAGTACAGGCTGACCCCCCGGCCTTCAGCGGTGGTTGTCTGCCACTGAAACCCGCCGGTTTCAAAATCAGCCAGAGCCGCTTTCCAACTATCAGGCAATGTCCAAGGCACCACCCGCCCTTTTGCGCGCCGGGCATTCAAGGCGGCCAGCCGTTTAAGATGGGCGTTGTGAGAAAACCGTCCCTTCACAGGCCCCCACTTGACCTCCATTACCGGTCCCCGGCCGTTGCCAAGGCGCAGGTGGCGTTTGCCGATCTGGTCCACCTGCCATTCGGACGGGCACTGAAAGTGCACGGAATTCCAGGCGACGTCTTTGCAGGCTTTCATCGCGGTACGAAAAGATCCCAGCCCGACAGTCCCGGCTTTACCACTTTCCATTCCCGCTGCCGGAGCTTTTCCCGCGTGTCGAACATTTTTGTTAAGTAACACTGGCGGTCTTTTTCCATCAGGCTGGTCATGGTCAGCTTGATGGCGTTGCCCTTTTTTTCTTCACTGTCCATGGAATTGTGTTTCAGGATCATGCTGATGCGATTGCCGTCCTGGTCCACAAAGGACCATTTCCAGGCAACCATAATGTGAAAGGCATCTCCCCGGTATTCGCCAGGTTCTCCATATTTGTTTTTAATCCGGTGGAGCAGTTTTTCAAAAAACTTTTTGCTTGAGTCGGCATACTTGAGCTTGATGCGCACGATATGCCCCGGTGCTGCACAGGAAGCAAAGGCGATCAGGCCGCTTTTCAACCCGGCAATGGGTTTTATTTCCACCTCCTGGATATTTTCCATGTGCCGGATGGGCAGGGCGGTTTCCATGATAACATAATCCTTGAACTGGGCGATATCACGGTCGAGCACAAATCCGCCCACCCCATGGGGAGCCTGTCCGGCCTGGCAGACGGCCGCAATCCCAAAAAAGACCAGGATGCCGGCAACAATCAGTTTTTTCTTCATGGCAACTCCTCTCAACATGAAGACACCATCCGCCACCCAATTTACGTCAGCTTTGGCGGGTGCCGTTGCAGTGATCAAGTGGTTTCGGAAAAGTTTAACTTGTCAATTAGACATATATGCGCCGCGCCGGTGGGACATTTTTATCGCTCTTAGTGTGCATTTTGGGCGTACGGCCCGCATCCGGCTAAAATCCAAAAACTCGGGCTTGCGCCCTCAAACAGTTTGGATTTTTTAACGCCGGATGCGTGCCGTACTTGTTTCCCAAAATGCACAAGGTCGCTGATAAAAACATCCCACCGTCGCTCAGTCTGGTTTTTTTTGCCAGGGCTATGAGAATTACCAGCCCTTAAAAATCGGCGTGAATCGACCGGGGGATGGTGTTTTCTGGAAACCGGTATGATA
>JAOZPY010000240.1 GCA_029932495.1 Desulfobacterales bacterium | reverse complement strand
CTGTTGAAAACATTCAACGGGTGCTTAAGGGAGAGGCGGTGCAGGGCATCGAATACACCGCCCGCAGAAAGGATGGCTCCACCTTTCCGATTATGATCCATGCCAACCGGGTCATGCGCGACAGCCAGCCGGTGGGGTTGCGGGGAATCATCATCGACCTGACCTCCCGCAGGGAAGCCGAAACGCTGCTGCAGGAAAGTGAAGAGCGCTTTCGCGCGGCCCTGGATGCCAATCCTGATCCGGTGGTGCTGTATGATGAACAGGGCCGGGTGGTTTACTTCAACCCGGCCTTTACAGCGGTCTTCGGCTGGAGCCTGGAAGAGCGCGTGGGCAAGAAAATGGACCTTTTCGTGCCCGAAAAAAACTGGCCCGAAACCAAAGTAATGATCGATACCGTGCTGGCGGGAAAACCGGTCCGGGCCACGGAGACCTGCCGCTACGACCGACAGGGAAATATTATTCCGGTGATCATCAGCGGCGCCGTTTTCCACGACCGCTCCGGCAGGGCGGTGGGCAGCATCATCAACATCCGGGACATCCGCGAGCAGAAAAAACTGCAGACCCAGCTGGCCCAGGCCCAGCGCATGGAGGCCATCGGCTGCCTGGCCGGGGGCATCGCCCATGATTTCAACAACATTCTGTCTGCCATTATGGGTTACACCGAACTGTCGCTGGCAGACAGCACGGCAGACCCTCTGCTCCAGGACAATCTGCAAAAAGTCAAAGAGGCCGGCGAACGCGCCCGGGACCTGGTCAAACAGATTCTGACCTTCAGCCGCCAGAGCGAGCATGCATTGATTCCCGTTCAGCTCAAGCCCATCGTTATGGAAACCTTCAAGCTGCTGCGTGCCTCGCTGCCCACCACCATTGATATCAAATACCAGGTGCGCACCCGGGCGGCGGTTCTGGCAGACCCCACCCAGATCCACCAGGTGCTGATGAACCTGTGCACCAATGCCGGCTACGCTATGGCCGATGAGGGCGGCAGCCTGGAGGTGGGTTTGTGCGAAGAAATGCTGGATGCCGCTTTTACCCTTAATTTCCCCCAGCTCACACCCGGTCCCCATGTGGTTTTGACCGTCAGCGATACCGGCCACGGGATGACCCCCGAGGTGATGCAACGAATTTTTGACCCTTTTTTCACCACCAAAAAGCGCGACCAGGGCACCGGCATGGGACTTTCAGTGGTCCACGGCATCGTATCCAGCCACGGCGGCGCCATCTCGGTGGACAGCGAGCCGGGACAGGGCACCACGTTCAAGGTGTACCTTCCCGTGCTTGAAAAAACCGTCAGCGATGAGAAACGCGGACCCGAAGCACCGATTCCCACCGGCACCGAACGCATCCTTTTCGTTGATGACGAGGCGTTTTTAATTGACATCGGGCAGCAGATGCTCGAACGCCTGGGCTACCGGGTCACCACCCGGGCCAGCAGCCTGGAAGCCCTGGAGCTGTTTCGCAACCGGTCCAATGATTTTGATCTGATCCTGACGGACATGACCATGCCGCACTTGACCGGCGATAAGCTGGCTCAAAAAATCCTCGAAATCCGACCGGACATTCCCATCATCCTGGTCACCGGCTTCAGCAACCGGCTCTCCGAGGAAAAGATCACCTCCATCGGCATCAAACAGCTGGTAATGAAACCGATCATCTTAAAAGAAATCGCCCGGGTCGTCAGGGACGTGCTGGATGGCAGTTGAATCCCGGGAACGGAATTAGCTATTTTTCTGCTTGCAGCCCGGCAGCCAGCTTCACAAAATAGTCCATCGCACCCGGATTGCCCATGGAGTCCACGTTAACGGCCTGCTGCAGCGCGATGCCCGACAAGATCTTTTTTACCGGCACCTCGAGCTTTTTGCCATTGAGGGTTCGCGGGACTTCCTTGATGGCATGGATTTCATCCGGCACGTGGCGCGGGGAAAGAGCGCTGCGGATCTTCCCATTGATTCTGGCCTTGAGGGCCTCATCCAGGGTCGCCCCGGCCTGCAAAACAACGAAAAGCGGCATGCGGTAGCCGCCGTCCGGCAGTTCAAATCCGATCACCAGGCTGTCGGCAATCTCCGGCAAATCTTCCACCGCTGCGTAAATTTCACTGCTGCCCATGCGAACCCCCAGACGGTTGATAGTTGAATCCGAGCGGCCCAGGATGACCGCACTGCCCTCCGGGGTAATCTTGACCCAGTCACCGTGGCGCCACACCCCCGGATACATGTCAAAATAGCTGGCGATGTAACGCTGGTTATCCGGATCGTTCCAGAGATACAGCGGCATGGAAGGCATCGGCGCAGTGATGACCAGTTCTCCGACTTCGTCGATCAGCGAATTGCCCTTTTCATCAAAGGCCTCGGCCTTGACCCCCAGGCAGCGGCACTGCAACTGCCCGGCGCGCACCGGCAGCAGCGGACAGCTGCCAAAAAACCCCGTGCAGGGATCCGTTCCGCCGCTGGTCGAGCCCAGCAAGATATCCGCCTTGACGCTGTCATACACCCACCGGAAGCCTTCCACCGGCAAAGGCGATCCCGTTGAACCCATGGCTTTCAAACTGCCCAGATCATATTTTTCCCCGGGCTCCAGGCCCTGGTGCATGCAGGTGGTGATATAGGCCGCGCTGGTGCCAAAGACACTCATCCGGGCTTTTTGGGCCAATTCCCACAGCACGTCCATGTCAGGGTAGCCGGGGCTGCCGTCATAGAGAATCGGGGTGCCGCCGGTCAGCAGGCTGCCCTGGACAATGTTCCACATCACCCAGCCGGTGGTGGAAAACCAGAAAAACCGGTCGCCCGGCTGCACGTTCACGTGCAGGCCGATAAATTTCATAAACTCGAGCAAAATACCGCCATGGCCGTGCACAAGCCCCTTGGGCAGGCCGGTGGTGCCTGAAGAATAGACCACCCACAGGGGATGGTCGAAAGGCACCGGCTCGAAAACCAGCTGTCCGCTTTGTCGCAGCAGATCATCCCAGTTCAAAACATCATCGCTCAGCTCGGCGCTCTTTCCCGTCTGAAGATAAGGGACCAGCACCACATGTTCCAGCGACTCAAGGGCCTGCCCCAGCCGGGATACGGCCGGACGGCAGTCAAAAGTTTTGCCGCCGTAACAATAGCCGTCCACGGCAAAAAGCACCTTGGGCTTGATCTGGTTGAAGCGGTCCACCACGCTGCGGGTGCCAAAATCCGGCGAGCAGCTGGACCAGACCGCCCCAATGGCCGCACAGGCCAGAAAGGCGGTGACTGTTTGGGGAATGTTGGGCATATAGGCCACCACGCGGTCGCCGGGCTGAACCCCCAGGCCGCGAAGGGCGGTGGCCACCGCGGCCACCTCGCGATAAAGCCTGTGCCAGGAGACTTCCGTCAGCGGCTGAGTCTCGGACTGAAACAGCAACGCCGGCCGCTGCGCGGTTTGGTGGCGAAACACATGCTCGGCGTAGTTCAGTTCAGCCCCCTCGAACCACCGGGCCCCCGGCATCCGGCGTCCGGACAGGACCTGGGTAAACGGTCTGGCGGACTGGATATCAAAAAATTCCCACAAGGACTGCCAGAAGTCTTCAAGCTCGGTGACCGACCACTGCCACAGACTGTGGTAGTCATCAAAATGCAGGCCTTTATGAGCGTTGAGCCAGAGAATGTATTTTGTGATCGCCGCCTGACTTTTTGTATCATCGTTGGGCTCCCATAAAATCGTGCCTTCCTGGATCGTCTGGCTAGTCATTTTTTCCTCCGCAAAATTGTGGGTCCATCTTGATTTTCCATTTCAATGCTAAAATCTCCTATCACTTTCTAATTTGACAGGCAACCCCCGGCCAGCCTATAACCTCAACGTTGCATAAACAACATGGCAAACACTATCTAAGGATCCAGCATGCATCCACCCATTGTGATTGTCGGCATCGGGCAGTTGCCGACAAGGCGGGGCTGGAAATCCCCGCCATCCGCAAAATATACGAGCGCCTGGCTTGACACTGCCCATCAACTTTAAAACTGGTTTACCGGGGAGAAAATCCGCCCATGGAAAAAAGCTGGCAATCGGCCCTCGGCCAAATGACCTATGGAATTTACGTGCTGACCACGTTTTACAAAGAAGAAATCAACGGTATGATCGCCTCCTGGGTCAGTCAGGTTTCCCACGACCCGCTGCTGCTGATGGCGGCCGTGCATCCCAACCGTTACTCCCACGGGCTTATCGAGAAAAGCGGCTGCTTTGCGCTGCATGTGCCTTCAAAAGAACAATCGGATTTTTTGCGCCGTTTCAAAGGCCCCGATCCTCAAAAAAAGTTGGCCTCCCTTGCCTGGCGGCGGGGAACCACGGGATGTCCCGTAATCGAGGATTGCCTGGCATGGTTCGAATGCCGGGTGAAGACAACGCACCGTCCGGGAAATCACACCCTCTTTGTGGGAGAAGTGGTGGCCGCCGGGGCAGGCGTCGGAGGGGATCCCCTGACCACTCTGGATTACGATGGGGTTTACCTAGGCCGGTCCTGAACTGCGACTGGCAGATGAAGAAGCTTATGTTAACCATCGCTTGCGTCGTTTATAGTGCTTGACGTCCCGGTAACTTTTCTTCTTGCCGACTTCCGTCAGCCCCAGGTAAAACTCCTTGACATCGGCATTGTCTTTGATCTTGTCCACGGTGTCGTCGAGCACAATGCGGCCGTTTTCCATGACATAGGCATGATCGGCGATATCCAGCGCCAGGCGGGCATTTTGTTCCACCAGCAAAATACTGACCCCCTGCTCGGTGTTGATGCGCCGGATGATTTCAAAAATCTCACCTACCAGCATGGGCGAAAGCCCCATGGACGGCTCATCCATGAGCATCAGTGTGGGAGAGGCCATCAGCCCCCCTAAAATGATAACCGCCAGTACCTTGAGACCGATGTCACCCAGATAAATGCTGATACCGCTGATGTTTCCAATGACAATACCACCGATCACAGCCGCCACTGCGCCGTAGCTCCACGAAAGCGCAAATATCCATCGTACGCTGATGCCCATGGAAAGTGCGGCCTGCTGATCACTGGCAGTGGCTCGCATGGCCACCCCGGTACGGGTCAGTTTAAAGATAAGAATAAAAACCAGGGTCCCGACGGCAGCAAAAATAAAGCCCCATAAAAGGCCGGAAGGCACCACGGCAAACCCCAGGGCGATCAAACCATACACCCCGCCGGTGGCAATCCCGGTGACGAT
>JAOZPY010000239.1 GCA_029932495.1 Desulfobacterales bacterium | reverse complement strand
AAAATCCGGCCATGGGCGGCAGCCGGTTAAACGGAATACTGGTCATTGACAAACCTGGGGATATTACGTCGGCCCGCGTGGTGGCGATTGTCAAAAAAAGTCTGCAGGCCAAAAAAGTCGGACATACCGGAACCCTGGATCCATTTGCCGAAGGGGTGCTGGTCTGTTGCGTCAACCAGGCCACCCGGCTGGCCAGGTTTTTGCTGCGTGGTCCTAAGAAATATATCGCGGTGCTTGAACTCGGTGTAACCACCGATACCCAGGATGCAACCGGCACGGTCATTTCCACCCGGCCGGTGGATTGCGGGCCGGATGCCGTCAAGAAGGTCATGCAATCCTTTGAGGGCCCCGGGCGGCAGTTGCCGCCGGTATATTCCGCGCTCAAGCATCAGGGAGTCGCCCTTTACAGGTTGGCACGACAGGGTCGGCCGGTTCAAAAGCCGGCCAGGCAGATAGAGATTTACCGGCTCAGCATCCTGGAGATTGCGCTGCCACGGGTTCGTTTTGAGGTGGTGTGCTCGGCGGGGACGTATATCCGTACACTGTGTGCCGACATTGGGGAAACACTTGGATGCGGCGCTCATCTCAGCGCCTTGAAACGCACCGCCAGCAGTGGATTTGGCATTGAACAGGCCATTGCCCTGGGTGATTTGCCGGCTGTTGTGCAGGAAAATAGACTGACCGGGCGATTGATCCCCATGGCCGATGCCCTGCCGGATCTGCCGATAGTGACTGCCGGTGCATCGCTGGTAACTAAAATACGACATGGCCAGCCGATTTTTTTAAAAGAACTGATGGATGTTCGGGACCCGGATAGCGGCCCCCGGGCCGGGCGGCAAATTAAAATTGTTGATTACCGGGGGCAACTTGTAGCAATATTAAACCGCAGCCCGGCCAATGATCGACTGGGTTACGACTGCGTGTTTGCTGATTAGATCCGCTGGCCGGCGTTATGGCGATATTCACCTTTTACCAACAGGAGGCAAAGAAGAAAGTGGCTTTCACAACCGATGACAAGAAGAAACTGATCGAAAAATTCAAATTACATGAGACCGACACCGGGTCTCCGGAAGTACAGGTGGGGCTTTTGACCCATCGGATTTCCTATCTGACCGAGCACTTGAAAATTCATAAAAAAGATCACCATTCCCGCAGGGGGCTTCTGATGCTGGTGGGACGCCGCCGCCGGCTGCTCAACTATGTAAAGTACAAGGACATCAACCGCTATCGCAACATTATCGACACCCTGGGGTTAAAACGGTAACTTGCCGTTTGCAGGCCCCGGCTTTTTTTGCCCGGTAGCTGCATCCTGTTCAACAGAAAAAGGCCAAGCAGCCCTTTGGCGGGTTGGGTTGGCAGCGGCAGCGCATGAATCCGCCGGCCGGGTGATCGGGCCCGGCAGACTGTTGATGAGCTGTCATTGATTTTAATTTTGAAAACCTTAGCGCCACCGAGACACCAAGTCACAAAGATGAATTCAAAACCCCTCTTATCCGTCCGCAACGGTATCCGGATGCGATCAATTGTTTTGAACCCAGCTTTTAAGCAACCAAAGGGATTTCCTTTGTGTCTTTGTGTCCTGGTGGCATTTATCCGGGTTGTCCCGGGTTAGGAGATGAATATGGAAATTTTGCTTAAAGAAGAAATCAACGGGAAGACCCTGAGCATTCAGGCCGGCAAAGTCGCCCGCCAGGCGTCCGGGTCGGTGGTCGTCCAGTACGGGGATACCATCGTTCTGGTCACCGCGGTGTCCGACACCAAAGAGAAAGCCTCGAGTTTTTTGCCCCTTTCCGTAGAGTACCAGGAGAAAATTTACGCCGCCGGACGCATTCCGGGCAATTATTTCCGCCGCGAGATCGGACGTCCCAGTGAAAAGGAAACCCTCACGGCGCGATTGATCGATCGGCCCATCCGGCCGCTGTTTCCCCAAAAATATCGTTTTGAAACCCAGGTGATCGCCACCGTGTTGTCCATGGACCAGGAAAATGATCCGGACACCCTGGCCATGCTCGGGGCCTCGGCGGCGCTTACCATTTCGGACATTCCCTTTGCCGGTCCGATTGCCAGTGTGCGGGTCGGACGCATCGACGGACAGCTGCAAGCCAATCCCCCCATCAGTCTATGGGAAAAAAGCGATATCAACATTATTGTGGCCGGTACAAAAACCGGGGTGGTGATGGTGGAAGGCAGCGCCAATCTGATCAGTGAAAGCGAAATGATGGATGCCATCTTTTTCGGACATGAGGCCCTGAAACCCCTGATTGACCTGCAACTCAAACTGCAGGAAACCCACGGGGTTGTCAAGCGTGCCTTCGAACCGCCGGCAACAGATGAAAATCTGGCCGGGTTGCTGGAGACCGAAGCCGCCGCACTGATCCGTGAGGCCCTGGTAATTCCTGAAAAAACAAAGCGCCAGGTGGCATTGCGCAACGTAAAAGCCCAGGTCATTGAAAAATTGGGTGAGCCCTATGCCGAGCGTGAGGAAGAAATCAGGGATATTCTGGGTGATTTGCAGAAAAAAATATCGCGCGACCTGATTTTGAAGGAAGGACGCCGAATCGACAATCGCAAGTTTGACGAAATCCGGCCCATCACCTGTGAAGTCGGTGTGCTGCCCCGGCCCCACGGCAGCGCACTGTTTACCCGGGGGGAAACCCAGGTGCTCGGCGTGTTGACCTTGGGTTCCGGTCAGGATGAACAGCGGGTGGAGACATTGAGCGGTGAAGAATTTCGTCCCTTTATGCTGCACTATAATTTTCCCCCCTATTCCGTCGGTGAAGTCAAGCGCATTTCAGGCCCCAGCCGCAGGGACATCGGCCATGGCGGGCTGTCCACCCGGGCTATTGAAAAGATTTTGCCCGACAAGGAGGATTTTGACTACACCATCCGGCTGGTATCCGAAGTGCTGGAATCCAACGGCTCATCTTCCATGGGCACGGTCTGCTCCTGCTGTATGGCGTTAATGGACGGGGGTGTTCCCATCAAGGCCCCGGTGGCCGGTATCGCCATGGGGCTGGTTCAGGAAGACGGGCAGGTCGTGATTCTGTCCGACATTCTCGGCGATGAGGACCACACCGGCGATATGGATTTTAAGGTGGCCGGCACCCACGATGGCATCAGCGCCCTTCAAATGGACATCAAAATCCATGAACTTCCAAAACAGATCATGGAAAAAGCATTGGAGCAGGCCCGGGCGGGGCGGTTGCATATTCTCGATAAAATGGCCCAGGCCATTGGCAAACCCCGTCGGGAGATCTCGCCGTATGCACCGACCATCAGCACCGTGCAGGTCCATCCGGATAAGATCCGTGAAATTATCGGCCCCGGCGGGAAGGTGATCCGCGGGATTCAGGCCGAAACCAACACCACCATCAATATTGATGATTCGGGTACGGTCAAAATCGCCGCGTTTTCGAAAGAGGAGGCTGATGCCGCCATCAAAATCGTCAAGGAGCTCACCCAGGAACCTGAAATAGGCGCCATCTATGATGGAACGGTGGTCAAAATCACCGATTTTGGGGCGTTTGTTCAGATACTGCCCGGCACCGACGGCCTGGTGCACATCTCCCAGCTGGCCAATCACCGGGTAACCAAGGTGTCCGACATCGTCAAGGAAGGCGACAAGCTCAAGGTCAAGGTGCTGGAGATCAATCGGGATGGTAAGATTCGCCTGAGCCACAAGGCGGTTCTGGAAGAAGGCAATGGACGCACCCGTCGATAAGACCGTGCTCAAAAATGGTATTCGTATCGTAAGCCAGAAAATGGCCCACACCCGCTCAGTGTCCATGGGGGTGTGGGTCAATGTGGGCGCCCGGGACGAGTCCGCGGAAGAAAGCGGGCTGTCCCATTTTATCGAGCATATGATTTTCAAGGGGACCCGCAAACGCTCGGCCTACCAGATCGCCAAAGAATTTGACGCCGTCGGCGGTCAAACCAATGCCTTTACGACCATGGAAAATACCTGTTACCATGCCCGGGTGCTGGACGCCCGGGTGGATACGATGACCGATATTCTCTGTGACATCTTTACCAACTCGGTATTTGATCCGGCAGAGGTGGAAAAGGAACGGCCGGTGATTCTGCAGGAAATCGGCATGGTCGAAGACAATCCGGAAGAATACGTTCATGTGCTGTCCGGCTATAATTTCTGGGGGGACCATCCCCTGGGCCGTTCGATTCTCGGCACGCCGGAAAATGTCCTTGGTTTTGATGCGGCCGCGATCAAAAAATTTTTCCACCGTCTCTATCAGCCCGAACGCATCGTCATCTCGGCGGCCGGCAACATCGAGCACCGGCGCCTCGTCCAGCTGGTGGCACCGCCGTTTGAGGCCCTGGCCGCGGGAAACGGATTTCCACAACGCTACCCCCCCCGGGAATGTTCCGTGGTGGATGTTCACCACCGGGACCTGGAGCAGATGCATATTTGTCTGAGCACCCGGGGACTTCCTATTACCGATTCCGGTCGTTACAGCCTGTCACTTCTCAATACCATCCTGGGGGGCAACATGAGCTCCCGGCTGTTTCAGCAGGTGCGGGAAAAAAGGGGGTTGGCCTATTCCGTGTACTCATTTGTTTCCTCCCACGTGGATACCGGCATGTTCGGCGTTTATATGGGCGTTGACCCCCGGCGGGCCGAAGAGACCACCCGCCTGGTGCTCGATGAGCTGTTTAAGATGACAAAACAGCCGGTGACGGTTTCAGAGCTTTGCGGCGCCATCGAGTATACCCGGGGCAGCCTGCTGCTGGGCGCCGAGAGCACCGACAACCAGATGGTGCGCACCGCCCAGAATGAAATCCATTTTGGCTGCGACCTGCCGCTGGAGACGATCATTGAAAAAATTGAAGCCGTAACGGCCGATGATATTCAGCAGCTGGCCTGCCAGCTGTTTGACGTCGATCACATGGCACTGACCCTGCTGGGCCCGGCGGACACCGATAAAAAAGAGTTTGAAAAGATGCTGCTTCAGTAAAGAAAATGCCTGAAATTTTGAGTGGCAGCTTTTCAATCAGCTGCAATCAGTCCTCACAATATGCATTTTAGCATCGCTAAAAGTGTCCATTTGGGGCGCCATCGAATCGGTGGGCTAAATTGCAAGAACTCGGCGCGTTGCGCCTCAAACAGCTTGCAATTCTTAACGCCCCCCGACCCGCTGGCTTTTTCCCCCAAATGGACAATGACGCTCAACCAAAATACTTA
>JAOZPY010000238.1:1369-5199 GCA_029932495.1 Desulfobacterales bacterium | reverse complement strand
ATTTGTCTTTCGCTTGTTGTTTTGCAGGGGATGCCGGCTGCTTTCAATAATTAGTGCCATAATGAACAAAAACAGCCGTTTCCCGGGGGGAAACGGCTGTGGCGGTTTTAAACCGCAGGTTTTCATTTCGTTTCCCTGCGCTGGAATTACCCAGATCAGGTTCCAAGGGTGTAATCTCAGGCTGTCGGTCGCCACCCCTAACCAGATATGATAAGCTTACCAGTTAAATTTCTAAGCAAAAGCCGGGCCGTTGTCAAGGGCAAAAGCGGGCTTCGGCGGATTTTCTATTTTCCGTAAGCTAATGTTGCCAGATCGTGGCGGTACTTCAATGCGGCCCCGTATACCGTCGCGTGCCCCGGATTCGGCGGAAAGATGAAAGTCGTCTGGTACAGCTTTCCGACCAACTCCAGGACGTGACGGATGAATTGGTTGCCGGAGACTTTACCCACCATGACAATGCGGTCCGAACAGTTGGCCTCCCGGGCGCAGATGGAGGCAAGAATGCCCGCTGTTTCACCCACCAGGTCCAAAACGGCAGCGGCCAGATCCTCTGTTTTGCGTGATTTCAAGGCTGCAAAGTTGCTGGCCGTCACATCCGAGCCGAGAAAGCTGAGTCCATCGTAGCCCAGATCGGCAAGGGTTAGATTGAGCATGCAATGATTGCCTTCCAGGGCCAGGGCTTCTATACGGGCCGGGTCCTGTTGGTCAATTATCAAAGAGCAGAGCCCCTTGATGGTGCCGCCACCCACTCCCGTGCCACCCACATGCCGGGCGCTGTTGTCGGCAAAATGAACGATTGCTGTGCCGGTGCCCATACTGACCACAATGCATTCCCGGTAGCCGGCCAGTGTCGCACCCCCGAAGCCGATGGCATCGATTTCAGCAATTATATGCGCCTGCTTTTTCAGGTTGTCCGGCATACCCTCCGCAGAGCCTGAAAAAACAATGTGATCCGTCTGGTACCGGCCGCGCAATTGCTCATAGGTTTCACCAATAGTTTGCCAGTCCCGGGTTTCAACGCTTGTGGTTCGGGCCAGGCTGCCATCCTCAATGATTGCAAAATCCGTAAACGAGGCACCGCGATCAATTCCAATGATCAGGGTGCCCGGCAAATCTTTCATAAGTGCGCTTCCTTTCTGCCAGTTGTGCATTGCACAGATGTCGATATTTACGAATGCATCCCGGGCCATGTGGTTTTGCCGGATTTTCCGTCCGTCTCTATGCCGGTTACGATATCAGGGGCTGTAAAAAAGTCAACCGCTGAAAGTGAATAGCGCTGGCCCAAAAAGATATATGAGTATTGTCGTGAGATCCTCACAATCAATTTTAGGTTGTATTGGAAATGAAGTGTTGTATATATTAGCAATATTCTAAATCAACGACCATCCCGCTGTGACAGGATTTGCAAGGCAATCATAAAAAATCCCCAGTACATGGAGAAGGTGATAATGGAATTTAAAAATGTTGAAGATGTTCGAATTGCACTGGCGGCGGCTGACTATATCTGCTCGAAGGTCATCGCCACGGTCGTTTTTCTGGCCCAGGCCACCCGCAAACCGGTGCTGGTGGAAGGACCGGCCGGTGTAGGCAAGACCGAGCTTTCCAAGGCTGTTGCCCGCAGCCTGCAACGGCGGCTGATTCGCCTTCAGTGCTACGAGGGACTGGATGAAACCAAGGCCCTGTATGAATGGGAATACGCCAAACAGTTGCTATATACCCAGATGGTGAAGGAAAAAATTGATGATGTGATCATTGGCGCCCGGAACCTGGCGGAAGCCGTGGACCGCATTGCATCCCAGGAAGATGCTTTTTTTTCCGAGCGTTTTATTCAGCCGCGCCCGTTGCTGCAGGCCATTACTTCCCCGGAACCGGTGGTGCTGCTGGTGGATGAAGTGGACAAGTCTGACCCGGAATTCGAGGCGTTCCTGCTGGAAATCTTAAGTGATTTTCAGGTGTCCATTCCGGAGCTGGGCACCCGCAAAGCCGTAAATATTCCGTTTGTGTTTTTGACCTCCAACGATTCCCGGGACATGAGTGATGCTCTCAAGCGAAGATGTATCCATCTTTACATCGATTACCCGGAACCGGATCTGGAGCTGGAAATCGTCAAACTCAAGATTCCGCAAATACGCGAACAGCTCGCCCGGCAGCTGGTCGGTACCATCCGCAAGATCCGTGACCTGGATCTGAAGAAAAAACCGTGTATTTCTGAAACCCTGGACTGGGCGCAATCCCTGCTTGCCTTGCAGGTGGAGGAATTAACTCCAGAAGTACTTGCTGACACCCTGAATGTTATCTGCAAGTATCGGGCTGATGCGGCGCAGGTGGCCGGGAGGCTGGAAAAGATGATTTAATTGAATTTAGCTGGAAAGCCATGAGGCTGGGAAGCCAGAAGGCGGCGTGCTGTGACGCCGAAAAGTGCAAAGGCTTAAAAGCCTGGGCCCTCGAAAATATAAAAACGGGCATACCATTTCTCAAAGCCAAGAGCAGGCATTTCCGATGGTCAATCTTATCCTGAAATTCGTTTCCCTTTCCCGTGCCGCGGGGCTGAGAGTTTCGACTTCCGAAGTGCTCGACTGCTTCGGGCAACTGAAATTCATTGATATTCTGGATGAACCCCAGTTTGCGGCGGTGCTGCGGGCCAACTTTGCCAAAAGCCGGCGGGAGCAGTTTCACTTCGACCGACTGTACCACCTATTTTTCCATGAACTGCGGCAGGAAGATACCATTGTTCAAGGAACCCCCTTGGTTGATCAAATCCAGAGCACCCTTGAAGCGCTGTTTTCCGAAGATGATGCCGGTACGGCCGGCCAGGCGGTGCGGGACTTTCTGGCAGGCGATCCCCTGCCTTTTCTCGAACAGATGCAATCCGGCCAGACCCCGGGAAACAGTAGCAGCGGAGGTATGGGATCCAACCTGGGACCGATGATCCAGCGCCTGGCGTTGATGCTGCAAATCAGTGCGGCTGAAGACGGGCTGGTTGAATTTTTCAGCGATCAACGCGATCGGATGCCCTGGGAGACCCGCCGCGATTTGAAAGCGCTTTTGGACGCCCGGCTGCAGAGTGCACGCCGGTTGCTGACCGAAGAACGCCGCGGTCTTGACGATAACGGTCGTAAACGGCTGGCCTATCGGTGGCAGCTAGACCGGCTGGGTGAGATCCATTTTGCTTCCCTGACCCAAAAAGAGGTGGAGCGCATGCGGGAGGTGATCGAGCAGCTTGTGCGCAAACTTAAAGATACGGTCAGCCGCCGTTATGCTGTGAAAAACCGGGGCATTTTGGACGTAAAAAAAACGCTGCGTTGCGCGGCAGGCTACCAGGGGATTCCGTTGGAGCTGTTTTTCCGAAACCGGCCGCCGCGCAAAACCAAAATTGTCACCCTGTGCGATGTCTCCGGATCGGTCTGGTCAGCCGCCCGCTTCATGCTCAACATGTTGTATTCCCTGCAGGAATGCTTCACTCAGGTGCGCAGTTTCGTGTTCGTGGCCGGGTTGGATGAGGTCACCTGCATTTTTGAAGATTACGAGATCAACCAGGCCATTGACAAGGTCTTGAAGGAAGCCAATATCGAATACAACGCCGCCACTGATTACGGGCTGACTTTTCGCCAGTTCAAGAAGCATTATCTGGATATTCTCAATAAACAGACCACCTTGATTATCATCGGGGACGGCCGTTCCAACTACGGCAATCCGGAAGATCAAATCCTGGATGAAATGCGGCAGCGCGCCCGCCGGGTCATCTGGCTAAACCCGGAAACCGAACACTTCTGGTATACAGGTGACAGCGAAATGCGGGTTTACCAGGCCTGTTGCACGGAAGTCAGACC
>JAOZPY010000238.1:0-1269 GCA_029932495.1 Desulfobacterales bacterium | reverse complement strand
CCTTCTGTGGTGCGGATTATCCTTTGAAGAAGATATTAAATTTTACCCCCACCCCGTTATAGGAGGTTCTGACAACCTGTCCGGTCGCCATAATGGTTTTGCGGGTCTTCGGAAACATGAATTTTACGGCAATCTCCTGACCGGCGGACAGGTGTCTGCCGGTTTTGATAAAAACACCGCTGGAACTCATATCCACGATGGATGCTTTAAACCGGCTGTCCATGGTCTGGCAAAAGGCATCAATCGGCTGCATGGCGTTAAACTGCTTTCTGACATCCTTTTTCTCACGGGGGTTTTGGATCTGTCCGTTTTGAAGGGTATTGCCATTCATGATGATTGTCCTCACGCAGTATTTTTTTTGTGCGCTTAGCATAAAGGATGGAGAAGTCGTTGTCAATAATTTTATGCAATATCAATGGGATGCATGAGTTCAAAGTGGCATCGTGACTCCGTTTATCACAACTACATATAGTGTTTTAAACCGAAGTCGAGTCTATATGTTGAGTTTTCAGCGATTTTTCAGGGCAGGCTTTTCCGGGGCCGGCAATTGCCTTTGTTCGGTGGAGGCTCGGTTGATTAGAGGGTGAATTCATCGCCCAGGTACGCTTTGCAGACCGCTTCGCTGGAGGCGATCTGGCTCGGAGGACCAGATTCCAGGACCCGGCCTTCAACCAGGATGTAAGCCCTGTCACAGACACACAGTGTTTCTCTGACATTGTGATCAGAGATCAGGATACCGATACCGCGTCGCTTTAGATGCCCGATGATGTTGTTGATGTCGTTGACAGCCAGCGGATCGATGCCGGCAAAGGGCTCGTCCAGCAGCATGAAGGAAGGATCGGTGGCCAGGGCGCGTGAGATTTCAAGGCGCCGTTTTTCTCCGCCTGACAGGACGTTGGCTTTTTGCGATTGCAGATGTTTGATGCCCAGCTCATCGAGAAGCATTTCAGCCCGCTGTTCGCGTTCGGATGCGTCGATGGGCAGGATTTCCAGGATGGCCATCAGGTTTTGTTTCACGGTCAGTTTGCGAAATATAGAAGTTTCCTGGGGAAGGTAGCCGATACCCTTGCGGGCCCGCAGATACATGGGGAAATCGGTAATATCCTCATCGTCCAGCAGAATTGTTCCTTTGTCCGGCTTTACCAGTCCGATGGTCATGTAAAAAGTGGTGGTTTTCCCGGCACCGTTGGGGCCTAGCAGGCCCACGACCTCACCGTTTTTAACATCCAGGCTGACGGAATTGACCACCGGCCGTCCGGAATAGGTTTT
>JAOZPY010000237.1 GCA_029932495.1 Desulfobacterales bacterium | reverse complement strand
CGACGATCTGATGGCAAATCCCGCCGTTATAAGAGCACCCCTGAGCCGTCATAAAGGGACACTCCACACCCTGTTTGATGGTTGTACAAATCATTGGAATCACCCCCTTGGTCATGAAATTTTACAAAAAAAAGCTGGAACCCGTTTGGACCCAGCCAAAACAGAAAAAAAGTCGGCTGAATATAATGACCACCACCGCTGTTGTCAATAGAAAGTTGATTAAAAAGGCTCTTGTCCAATTTAATTTGGAGAAAAGGGTTCAGAGATTCAAGGGGTTCGAGGGCCTGTTTCGTGGTGGACCACTTCAACCCCGGGATCCTTGAGCCCCTGAACCCTCTGCGATAAAGCCCGCTAAATTCGAAATGTCGCCACAATTGGCTTCAACTGATCGGGAGATGATCCAATTTTAAGAAACCGGCCTTGATTTTTTTGTGGCAATCACCGACAATAGAAATTGTCAAAGCACCAGACAGCAGGACGGCTTATGAATTCCCCTTCAAATCCGGAAGCTGAAATTATCGCAAAAGCCAGGGCGGTCTTAAAAACCGAGGCCGACGGCATCGCCGGGCTGGTCGAACGGGTGGATCATAATTTTGCCGCCATGGTGGATCTGATCTGCCAATCCGAAGGCAGGCTGATTATCGGCGGAATCGGCAAATCAGGTATTATCGGCCGTAAAATTGTCGCCACACTCAACAGCACCGGGACAAGGTCCCTTTTTTTGCACCCTGTCGAAGCCATGCACGGAGATCTGGGCCAGGTGTCCCGGAACGACATCTTTATCGGACTGTCCAACAGCGGGCAGACCGATGAACTCAATATTCTTTTGCCCAGCATTCGACGCCTTGGATGTAAAATCATTGCCTTTACCGCCAATAAAAATTCCGCCCTCGCAAAACACAGCGACATTGTCATTGACGTCGGAGTTAAAGCCGAGGCCGGCCCCATGGGCTTGGTACCAACGGCCAGTACCACTGCTCTGCTGGCCATGGGCGATGCGCTGGCGGTCGTGCTGCTGGGGAAAAAGCAGTTCAAAAGCACGGATTTCAGACTGTATCATCCCGGAGGGTTACTGGGACAGCGGCTTGCATGCAGGGTCAACGACCTGATGCTCACCGGAAAATCCCTTCCGCTGGTGGCCGCACGAACCCCAATGTCCGATGCGGTCAAAGCAATCGATGAAGGCGGATTGGGCACCGTGCTGGTGGTCGATGGTCAGACCCGTCTGGTAGGGATTATCACCGATGGTGATATCCGGCGCATGGTGGCCGCCAGGCAACCCATTGACGGGCTGAATGCCGGGGACATCATGACCGCCAATCCGCGCAGCGTTCCTGGAAACAGCCCCACCTATGATGCGCTCAATGTGATGGAACAGCACCAGATCACCGTACTGCCCGTCATTGATTCCCATCAGCGCGTCCAGGGTATTTTGCATCTCCATGACATCCTGGGCAAAGGCGAGTTCAAATTCAACGGGAAATAAGTATGTCGCCTGAAACTGGAACACCCATCGCGCATCAGCAAGAAAGGACCCCATGAAAACGAAACCTTTGAATACCCGGATACCGACCCTTGGCAAACCGAAAATTCCGACACCGGTCCAAAAAAGAGCCCAGGGCGCGGAAAGCATCCATTTCGTATCGGATGAAGACCGGATTGTCATTGAGGTCGATGATTCTCAAATCACCCGCAAGGTCAAAGCCGGACAAAACCTGCCTTATTTCCAACTGGCAGGCCCGCGGGCTGAAATCTTTTTTGATCCCAGCAAGTTAAAGTGCGCCATGGTAACCTGCGGAGGTTTGTGCCCCGGGATAAACGACATTATCCGCGCGGTGGTGCTGGAGTTGCACTATGGCTACGGAGTTGAAAACATCTTCGGCATCCGTTACGGCCTGCAGGGATTCATCCCCCGTTACGGTCATGAACTCATTGAGCTGACACCTAAATTTGTCACCAACATCCACGACCGGGGCGGCACCGTGCTCGGTTCGAGCCGGGGCCCTCAGGACATCAATGAGGTCATTGACAGCCTGGAACGTATGAACATCGGGCTGCTTTTCATGGTCGGCGGGGACGGGACCCTGGCAGCCGCCAACCGCCTTGCCGAAACGATCCAGTCCCGCAAACTGAAAATCGGTGTTGTGGGTATTCCCAAAACCATCGACAATGACATTTACATGGTTTCACGCTCCTTTGGTTTTGACACGGCTGTCGACGTCGCCACCAATGCCATCATCAGCGCCAACAATGAAGCTGAGGGTTATCCCAACGGCATCGGCTTGATCAAACTGATGGGACGCCATTCCGGATTTATCGCCGCCACGGCGGTTCTAGCCCAGCAGGATGTGAATTTTGTCCTGATACCCGAGGTCGATTTTGATCTGGAAGGACCCAACGGCCTGCTAAAGGCGCTGGAGACACGCCTGGTGCAAAGACGGCATGCGGTGATTGTTGCCGCCGAGGGAGCCGGCCAGAAATTTTTCAAGCGGGATAAACAGGAGCGCGATGCCTCGGGCAATATCAAGCTGAAAGATATCGGGATTTACTTAAAAGAAAGCATCGCCCGGCACTTTAACAAACAGGGGATCGAGATCTCCATCAAATACATAGACCCGAGTTACATGATCCGAAGCTTGCCGGCCAATGCCAATGATCGGGTATTTTGCAATTTTCTGGGGCGCAACGCCGTGCATGCCGGCATGGCAGGCAAAACCAACATGCTCATCGGGCACTGGAACAACCAGTTCGTCCACGTCCCCATGAAACTGATTGCCGGCAAGCGCAAGAAGGTCAATCCGCAAGGCAGCCTGTGGCGCAGCACATTGGAAGCGACGGGGCAAGGTTCGCTTAAAAATCAATAAAACCTAATCCAACTCCACGAATCGTTTGCCCTTTATCCGCAGTAAGTGCAATTTTTTAACGACATCTCCGTTTTCATCAAACCGCGTATGTCCGGTAACCCCCGGATAATCATCAATATTTAGCAGCCCATCTCTTATTTCACTCCGGTACCGGATCTGTGGCTGATCGACGATCTGAAATAATATCATCGCGGAATCATACACCACGGCTTCGATAAATTCCGGCTTTTGATCATAGGTATCTTCAAAAAGGGTGACGAATTTTTTTACCGCCGGCGCACTGGAGTTGGCAAAAAAACCATCGGGCATGACCGCCCCCTGAACATACTGATCGGCCATTTTGATCAGGGACTTGGAATGCCATAAATTGGTCCCCAGCAGGTAGACGTCCTTAACATCGTAATAGGCCAGCTGGGGGGCAACCAGGCCGACGATTTGGGGGGAATCAGGCAGAAAAATGGCATCAAAGTCGACAATCGGTTCTGGTTGTTCTTCAGCCGGCGGCGATTCATCATTTTGGTCACTTGTTTCTGCTTCCTGGGATTCTTTATCCACCTCGCCCTGGGATTTGAGATCTTCGGGTATCGCATAATAAAGTCCGATTAGTTTTTTAATCGGGTCCGCAAAATCCGTCTGACGGGGTTTATAGGCTTCCACGCCGACAACATGCCCGCCCAGATCAATGAGCTGATCCCAGAAAAGGTTCATAAATGTCACTCCGTATGTTTCATCGGGGTACAGAATCGCAAACCGGGTGGCGCCCAGCTCTTGCATGGCAAACGAAGCCACGGCCTGTACCTGCATGCGAGGCGTGATAAAATTGCGAAAAACCTTGTCGCCGATTTCACAAATGCCATCTTTCTGGGTAAAGGTAATGACGGGGATGCCCATCTGTTGAGCCTGCCGGGCGGCAATTTCCACGTTTACCAAGGGGCCGAGAATGGCCGCCACCTGTTCGCTTACCAGTTCCTGCAGCGCCATCTGGGTTTTGCCCGGGTCAGATCCGGTGTCTTTGACGACCAATTTGATCGGCGGCCCGTCACCGCCGGAGCTGAATTGGTTATACGCCAGCTCAATTGCCTTCAGCGCTCGTTGGCCAAATGCCTGATACGGGCCGCTGAGCGGCAGCAAACAGCCAATGCTGTATCGGTTGAAGACTGCATTTTTATTGATTTCATTAATCAGATTTTCAGCAATAACTCGATGCTCATCGTCGGGGTATCTTTCCAAATATTCCCGCAGAATTTTCAGCGCATCATCGTATCTTTCCTCCATGGTATAGTTCAGACCCAGCTGAAACAGCAAAAAATCCATGGGCAGCCCCCTGGCCGGAGCATTCAAAAGAATTGCCACGTCCTCTGAATCCAGTCGCGCAATAGCCTCTTTGAGCTTGGCGCTGATGGCTTGTTGCTCGACATCGGTTGCCAAACGACGCGCGCGGGCGTAATAGTCCATAGCATCAAGGGGTGAACCGATCGCCATGTGTGCGTCTCCAATCAACGCGTTGATGCGAAAAATATGCGATCTGGACTCAAGCCGCTCCAGAATAGGGGGAGCCTTTTGGATCACATCCTGGTACCGTCCCTGGCGATAATAACTCGTCAGTTCTTCAACCATGGCATCGGGGGCAAAGGGACTGGCGGGATAATCAGTGGCAACCCGGCGAAAGGCCGCACGGGCACTTTCATAGTCGCCGGTCAACCCATTTATAATACCGATCTTCATCAGGGCTGCCGGTGCCAGGGACCGATCCGGAAACCGACGGATGTACTGCTGGTAAACCGGCAGGGCCTCGTCATAGGAGCCAGCAGCAAACATTTGCTCAGCTTTTGAAAAAAGCGCGTAGGCACCTTCATGCATTTCCGGTGCCGGTTTTATAACTGGTTTGGGGGCGCATGCCCAGACCATGATCAGTGCACTTGCGAGGACTCCGATAAAGTAATGTGGCTTCATGACTTTCCGTTTGGTTTTGCACAATTAATGAGGTTGCATCGCACAGCGGCCCCTCCCTTCCGGTTCGGCTATAGCTCAGTTTACACCACATTCAAGGATTGTCAAACACTTGTTGCCGCCTCTTGACATTGCCCGTACATCGAGCAGAAAACAGCTAAACTTTTCTGTCAACCGGCCGATACAAGACCCAGGGAAGCAACGTGCGGCGGGTGTCGCAGGCGCTTCGGTTTGCAATCACATATAAAATATGATATGTATTTATAGTATCTTATAACAATTTATAAGATTGCCGCCGGGCTTCATGTTCACCAATAAACCCGGCGCAACTGCTCCCCGGGAGGACAATTTCGTGAATTTTATTAAATTTATGCTATTTGTATCGATCATTTTGCTGGCGGTTCCGGCTG
>JAOZPY010000236.1:3171-5252 GCA_029932495.1 Desulfobacterales bacterium | reverse complement strand
CGCCTGGTTGTCGGCGGTTTTGAAAGGGTGTTTGAAATCAACCGCAACTTCAGAAATGAGGGCGTTTCCACCCAGCACAATCCGGAGTTTACGATGATTGAATTTTACCAGGCCTATGCGACTTATACCGACCTGATGGCGCTCACCGAGGAACTGATTGCCTCGATTGCCCGGAAGGTGACCGGCTCGGAATGCATCGAATACCAGGGCCAGTCCATAGAACTTGGCGGAAAATGGCAGCGTTTGTCCCTGTATTCCGCCCTGGAGCAGCTGGGGGGGATTGATCACGCTTTGCTTACCGATAAGCAGGGGTTGCTCGAGTTTGCCGCCCGCAACGGAGTCAAAGTGACCAAAACCGGCCAACTGGGCAAGATCATCACCAAATTGTTTGATGCCCTGGTGGAGCCCAAGCTGATTCAGCCGACTTTTATCACCGATTATCCGGCTGAAGTGTCTCCTTTGTCCCGGCGCAGTGACCAGGAACCTGAGCTGACCGAGCGTTTCGAGCTGTTTATTGCCGGGCGTGAAATTGCCAATGGTTTTTCAGAGCTCAATGACCCGGCGGATCAGCGGGAGCGCTTTTTGCAGCAGGTCAAGGGACGGGATGCCGGCGACGAGGAAGCCCATCGGATGGACGAAGATTACATCGAGGCTCTGGAGTACGGCATGCCGCCCACCGCAGGCGAAGGACTCGGCATCGACCGGTTGGTGATGCTGCTCACTGATGCAGCCTCCATCCGGGAAGTCATACTTTTTCCGCATATGAAGCAAAGTGCAGATTAACCCGGCGGATTCGGGTCCAGGGTTGAAAAAACATTAAAGGGCCACAGGCGATATAGATCTCATGGGATATGAATTATTCATCGGCCGCCGCTATCTCAGAGCCAAACAGAAACAGGCGTTTATCTCCCTGATTACCATTCTTTCAGTGGCCGGAGTGGCGGTGGGGGTGATGGCCCTGATCGTGGTGATTTCGGTGATGGTCGGCTTCGAGGCGGATTTGAAAGCGCGCATCCTGGGTGGCCAGCCACAGGTGATACTGATGCGCCACGGGGGGCCGTTCACGGGCTACCGTGACGTGCTCCAACAGGTTGAGAAAATAGATGGCGTCAAGGCCGTCACTCCGTTTATTTACGCCCAGGTGATGCTGCGCTCGAAAAACGGGGCTTCCGGTGCCGTGCTGCGCGGCATTGATCCGGCAACCGCCGGGCACGTCATAAAAACACTGAATCATGCCAGTCTGCCCGACCCGCCACCGCCGGGCAGCACGGCGGCAAATGCCCGCCGGATCCCCGGAATTGTCCTGGGAAGAGAGCTGGCAAAAAATCTGGGGGTAATTCAGGGCGACCGAATTTATCTCATCTCCCCCCGGGGAATGTTGTCACCCATCGGCCATGTGCCGTCCATGAAGCAATTTGCGGTAACCGGTTTTTTCGAATCCGGTATGTACGAATACGACCAGACCTTTGCCTACATTAACCTGAAAGATGCCCAGAAAATCCTGCGGTTGCCGGATGCTGTCAGTGGCCTTGACATCCGGGTGAATGATATTTACCAGGCCAAAAAGATCGCTGAGAAGATTGCCGCCAGGCTCGGGTTCCCTTACTGGACGCGGGACTGGATGCAGATGAACCGTAACCTGTTCAAGGCCCTGAAGTTGGAGCGACGGGTGATGTTTGTCATTCTGGCGCTGATTGTCCTGGTGGCGGCGTTTAATATTGCCAGCAGTCTGATTATGATGGTCATGGGAAAAACCCGTGACATTGCGATTTTAAAAGCCATGGGGGCCACCGCCCGGAGCATCCGCAAAATATTTGTTTTCAACGGCATGGTGATCGGAACGGTCGGGG
Organism: Desulfobacterales bacterium; assembly: GCA_029932495.1. Classification (GTDB taxonomy): domain Bacteria; phylum Desulfobacterota; class Desulfobacteria; order Desulfobacterales; family JAFDCJ01; genus JAFDCJ01. The sequence continues at coordinate 3,402 of JAOZPY010000236.1, read as the reverse complement.
TTTTGCTGGGGCTGTGTCTGGGGTTGGTGATCTGCTTTGTGCTGAAACGCTATGACATTCATGAACTGACCGGGGATATCTATTATTTTACCACCACCTTGCCGGTGAAAATTGAATGGGTGAACGTGATCACCATCATTGGCGCGGCGCTGGTAATATGCTTTCTGGCAACACTGTATCCTGCCTGGCAGGCTGCCAGGCAGGACCCGGTTGAAGCCATTCGTTACGGTT
>JAOZPY010000236.1:0-3071 GCA_029932495.1 Desulfobacterales bacterium | reverse complement strand
CTGCCATAAAATGAGCCTTGCACGACAACATACCGATCCCCCCCAGTTCGAACACATCGCTGTCGCCCGGAAGCTGACCAAGCGTTTTCAAAACGGCGGTGTCAGCATTGATGTCCTGAAAGATCTTGATTTTACTCTGGACACCGGTGAAACGGTTGCCATTGTGGGGGCTTCGGGCATTGGCAAATCGACCTTGTTGCATATTCTCGGCACCCTGGACCGCCCCGACAGCGGAGAACTGCTGTTTCAGGGGCAGAACGTGTTCTTGTATGACGATGAAAAACTGGCCCGGTTTCGCAACCGGTTCGTGGGCTTTGTTTTTCAGTTCCATCATCTGCTGCCCGAATTCAGCGCGCTTGAAAATACAATGATGCCGGCGCTGATTTCGGGTTTTGATAAACGGCGGGCGACTGAGGTGGCGGAAAATATTCTGGTGCGCGTGGGGCTCAAGGACCGGTTGCATTACCGGGTGGGAAAATTATCCGGAGGAGAACAGCAGCGCGTGGCCTTGGCCCGTGCCCTGGTGTTAAAACCAGCGGTTCTTTTGGCTGATGAACCAACCGGCAATCTTGATAAATCTAACAGCGAACGCATTCATGCCCTACTGCTGGAGTTAAATCAGGAACTGTCAATGACTCTGGTGGTGGTTACGCACAACATGGAGCTGGCATCTCATATGTCCCGCCGGGTAACAATTACAGATGGAAAACTGATTCGCATTACCGAATCCCGGTAAGCCGGAATCCGGCAGGTAAGAATCCCGTCAGGTGACATATTTAAAAGAGACTTATGGCCAAGCGTGTTAGCCTGATACTGATTTTTTCACTTATTTTGCTGACGGGTGTCACCCGGGCCCGGCAAACGGTCAGCGTTGTCATTCTGCCTTTTCGTATCCATGCCCAGCAGGAGATGGGCTACCTGCAGAAAGAAATCCCCCTGGCAATAAAAAAGCAGCTGGAACAGGAAGGTGCCAATGTGCTGATCCTGGATCGGCATCCTGAAGCTCCCACCGGCCCCGGTGCTCAGCCGTTTGACGCAATTCGGAAAATTGGTGTCAGTACCGGTGCCGATTACGTGATTTTGGGCAGCCTGACCTGGATCGGGCAAAGTTTCAGCTTGGATGCCAAACTGGTTGCGGCGAACAAACAGCAACCACCGGATGTTTTTTCGGCCGAAGGCCGGGGGGCTGAAAATTTGCCCGGCATCGTAAAAAAAATGGTGCAGGAAATCGTGGCGAAACTGTTTGAGCGGGAAAAGATCATCCAAATCGTTATCAAGGGCAACAACCGCATTGAAGAAGACGCCATCCGTCGGGTAATCAGGGGCAAGGCCGGGGATATATATAATTTACAAAAAATTTCCGACCAGCTCAAGGCTGTTTATGCCATGGGCTATTTCGATGATATCCGTGTAGAAGCCCAGAGTGTGCCAAAGGGTAAAATTGTAACTTTTGTGGTCAAGGAAAAGCCAACCGTACGCAACATTATGGTTTCAGGCAACAGCTGGGTGTATGAAACTGACGATATAAAGGATGTCCTGACCCTGCGCAAAGGGTCCATCCTCAATATAAAAACGCTTCAAAGCGACATGCGGCGCATTAAAGAGCTTTACAAAGAAAAAAATTATTACAACGCCAAGGTCCATTTTAAAATCCGTCCGCGAAAAAATAACCAGGCCGATGTTGAGTACATCGTTGAAGAAGGCAATAAGCTGCATATTAAAAAAATTCAGTTTGTGGGCAACAGTGCCTATTCCAGCAAGAAACTGAAAAGTCTGATGAGCACTTCGGAAAAAGACTTTCTTTCCTGGTTCACCTCCGCCGGCGATTTGAATCAGGAGCAGTTGAGCCAGGATGTCGCCAAGCTGACAGACTGGTACCAGAACCACGGTTACAGCCAGGCCCAGGTAGGTGAGCCGCAAATCAAGTATGAAAAAGACGGCATCGTGATTACCATCCGTATTGAGGAAGGGCCGCGCTACCGGGTTGGCAAGGTAGTGGTTGTCGGGGATCTGATTATCCCGGAACCGCAGTTGCTGGAAAAGCTCAAACTTGTCGAAGAAGAGTATTACAACCGTGATATCCTGCGTAAGGACGTGCTGACCCTCACGGATATTTATTCCGATGAAGGCTATGCCTATGCGGAGATCATTCCCCGCATTGACCGGGATGCCGAAAAACACCTTGTCAATATCACCTTGGATATCAAAAAAGGGCATGAGGTTTATTTTGAAGAAATTACCATCACTGGCAACACCAAAACGCGCGACAAGGTGATTCGCCGGGAACTTCAAGTCTACGAACAGGAACTGTACAGCAGCCGAAGACTCAAGCGCAGCATCCGCAATCTTTACCGGCTTGATTATTTCAAAGATATCAAGGTTGACACCATCCGGGGCACCAGCGATGATAAAATGCGTTTGAAAATCGATGTGACCGAGAAAAACACCGGGGCGTTCAGCTTCGGTGGCGGATACGGCAACGTCGAGAACGTTTTTTTGACTGCCTCGATTTCGGAGCGCAACCTGTTCGGACGCGGCCAGACGATCTCACTGCAGGGGCAGCTGGGCTCCAAAACCACCAAGTACACCCTGAGCTTTATCGAGCCATGGCTGTTTGACATTCCGCTGTCGAGCAGCGTGGAAATCTACAACTGGGTCTATGATTTTAACGACTACGAAAAGGACAGCATTGGCGGCAACTTCGGACTCAGCTATCCGCTGTTCGATTACACCCGGGGATATGTAACCTATACTTATGATATTGCCAATATTAGCAATATTGACAAGAATGCAGCCGAATCCATTAAACGCGATAAGGGTAAAAACACTAAAAGCAGTATAACCGGCCGGGTGCGCTATGATTCTCGGGACCACACCTTTCATCCCACCGAGGGGTCTTTTTCCAGTATATCAGCAGAATTTGCCGGTCTTGGCGGAAACGTCGGTTTTACCAAGTACATTGGTGAAACCGGCTGGTATTTTCCCCTGCTTTTCGAGTCGGTGGGTGTGTTGCACGGCCGGGCCGGTTGGGTGATTGAAAACCCGAAGAAGGACTTGCCGGACTATGAAAA
>JAOZPY010000235.1 GCA_029932495.1 Desulfobacterales bacterium | reverse complement strand
GGTACCTCGGATAAATGATATCCGGCCTCTCGGGAAGACTAAAACACATAGTTAGCCGCTTTGTTGCCGACCTGTCACACGGGGCGGAGTACCCGCCGCAAAACCCTCAAAAAAACCGGGCCAAAAATTGGCGACACCGTGCAGAAGACGGGTTGCTGAAAATTTTTTCCGGTGGGCCCTGCTCCTCAACACACCCCTGGTGAAGAAACATGACCGTCGAGGATACGTCCCGTGCAAAACCCATCTCGTGGGTGGCAATTAGCATGGTGCGTCCTTCAGAAACCAATTTTTCGATAACCTGCAATACCTCCCCGACCAGTTCCGGGTCCAACGCGGAGGTTGGTTCATCAAACAAAATAACTTCAGGGTCCATGGCCAGTACGCGGGCAATGGCCGCCCGTTGCTGTTGTCCGCCGGACAGGTTGGCCGGATAATATTTTACCTTGTCCACAATACCGACTTTATCTAAAATTTCCATGGCCCTCGCAATGGCTTCCTTTTTTGGTTGCTTGAGAACATGGACCGGCGCTTCGATGATGTTTTCCAGAATGGTCATGTGGGACCAAAGATTGAAATGCTGAAAAACCATCCCCAGGCGGGTTCGAATACGATCCACCTGGCGCGGACTTTCGGGTATGATTTTGCCCTTGGCAATGGTCTTCATGCGGATCAACTCATCGCCGACGTAAACCCGGCCGGAATCCGGAATGTCGAGCAGGTTGATGCACCGCAACAGGGTCGTTTTCCCCGAACCGCTGGATCCGATAATGGAGATCACATCCCCTTCAAATGCGGTCAGCGAGATTCCTTTTAACACTTCAAGATTTCCAAAGCGCTTGTATAGATCCTCAACCACAAGCGCCGGTGAAGATGTCTCGGTCATGAGACGGCCCCTGCGCTTGCCCCTATCACCGGCTGGATGTTCGTATCCATTATCAGCCTAAAATATTTCATAACAAAATCCCACCCGGGGTCTGTTGAAATAAAATAAAAACCTGTCAATTCCCCCTGGTCAAACCTGCCCGCGCAACCATGTTTTAAAAACCTGTTCACCGGCAGGTTGCAGTCCAAATTCACCACCGGCATCCAGGATGGCGTCCACAATCGATTGGCCGGCCCCCCGACACACGGCCAGAAGCAGGCCGGTGCTGGAATCCGGCGACGATAAAATCATGACCTGGGAAGCGCCATCCAGTATGGGCCCCTGCACAAACCGAACGGTCTGCTCTGCCGGTAAAAACAGGTCCAGATCTGCAATTTTTTCCATCACCCGCGGTCCATCAGCGCCAATTAAGGCCACCAGTGCATAATTATCGGTGATCTCTGTTAACTTTACACCCACGGGTAAGGTCCATGAAAATTCATCGGCCAGCTGCCAGATCAAGGCCACCGAGGGACGGCACAAACAAACGGCCAGCCCCGCGGACAGGTTCACTTGTCCGGCAATGTGGGGGATAGCTGCCGGGCCCACCTGCTGTCCTTCCAATCCACGCCCATAAAGTTCCCATTTGGTGATATGACTCAAATCAATAATCACCAGGGAAGCATCGTCACCCGCATAGGTGAGGGCCACCTCCCAGCCCTGACGCCGTTCAGTTTTCAACGGGGAATCCGGAAACCTGATGGGTGATTGTTTCTTGTAACCTTGCATGTCTTGCCTCACAGTGCCAATAAGCGCCGGCTTGATCTAAGTGATTTTATAACCGTTTTTAGTAAAATGGTCCCCGCTGAACTTTCGCACCCAGGCGGCGCCGATCCGGACCGCCGATAAATATTTCCAGCAACGTGCCGTCCCGGGCCAGCGGCGCCTCAACAAGCGCCAGGCCAATGGACTGCTTCAACGCCTGGCTGTAACGCACGGAGGTGACATAGCCCCGTACTTGGGTATCGACAATAATGGCTCCTCCCGGCGGGGTCTGGGACGGATCATTCATTTTGAATCCAATTAGTTTCATCCGATCCGGCTGGTTTTCAGTCTGATGAAGAGCGGCAACCCCCACGGTCTTGAACCCCTTTTTGTTCCTGTCCCACAGAAACCCAAGGCCCAGGTCCAGCAAAGTGGTTCGCAGTTCCGTATCCTCTCCGATAATTATATGCCCCCTTTCAAGCCGCAGGACATTCTGGGCTTCCAAACCGAACGGTTGGATGCCGAAATCCTGACCGGCATCCCACAATGCATTCCAGACGGCGGCCGTTGCGCTGGCCGGGGCATGTATTTCCCAGCCCTGGTCCGCCACAAAACCGACCCGCAGCAACCGCACGGCAATGCCGTTTTTCAATTGAGTTTCCACATAGCCTTTTGAATAAAAATCATTGCCAACGTCATCCTTGACCACCCGGGACAGAACCTGCCGGGCGGCCGGACCCGCCAGGCTCACCGCCCCCCAGCCATCTGTCAGATTTACAATATGATAATCCCAGTCCTCAAAACGGGAATGATAGCCAAACCACTCCATGGTGTCCCGGGCGCGGGCCGAGGTGGTGGTAAAGTAGTAGTCGTCCCCGCCTCTACAGGTGATCATTCCATCATCAATCAGGCAGCCGTCTTCATTGCACATGGCCGAGTATTTGAGCTGGCCCGGGATGAGCCGGCTCAGATCGCTGACATACATTCGTTGCAGCACCGCAAGGGCATCTTTGCCCACAATGCGAAATTTGCCCAGAGTGGAAACATCCATCAAACCGACATTGGCATGAACATTGGCGATTTCCTCCCGGGCCGTTGGATCGTTGCCAAAATACTGCACCCGTTCCCATTGGCCCGCCCGGACAAATGATGCGCCAAGCTGCTGTTGAATTTTCCGCAGGGGCGTTTGCTTGACCAACTGGTAATGTTTGCCGGCCAGGGTTCCAAGCAGCGTCGGCCTGAGCGGCGAACGAACCTTGGCCGGGCGAAGTGATTCCAGCGTATGGCCCCGGCACTCGGCAAGCGCCAGCGGCAGGTTCTGACCCGGAATACCGCTTTGACTGGGTCCCATTCCCGCCGTGGAGTAACGCTTGCACAACTCCACGCTGTCAAACCCTTCAGCTACAACACGGTGGATATCTGCCACCGAAACATCTTCGTCAAAGCAGATAAAACTTTTATGGCCGGGTCCCGGAGCGCGAGACATCATTTGACGGGCCCTGAATTGAAAACGGCCCTGCAGGCTTTTTTCCAGCGGCTTTATAAAATCGGACAGCGCAAATCCACAATCGGCCGCCGCCTTGAGGCCGGCCAGGCGGCCGGAGTCCTCTATGGCCTGGGCATCGTCCCATCCCAGCATGCGCCCCGCAGCGTACAGGCGAGACGGCAACTGTACCGGCAACATAAAACCAGTCTGCCGATCCAGTTCAAAACGGGTGCGGGTCATCAAAAGGGGATCGAGCACGGGCGCCCTGCCAGCGGAGGCAATCAACAAGTCGCATTGAAACAACCGGCTTTCTTCACGCATCCGGTTGGTAAGCAAAACCCGCTTAACGCCCTTTTTCCCCCGGGCTTCAGCCGCCAGCCATCCTTTTAACAAAGGGATATTTCGCTGCGCCAACGCATCCACCAGGGATTCGTCCTGACCCGTGGAGCGCGCATCAGCCACCACCGCAATCTCAAGACCCATATCGGCCAAGTCAATGGCGGCTTCCAGCATCAGATCATGGCCGACAGACAACACCGCCCTGTTGCCCGGCAGCAACCCATAGGTCCGTGCCAGCCGGTGCGCACAGCCGCACTGCATAATCCCCGGACGATCATTGTTTTCAAAAACAAGCGGACGTTCGGCACTGCCGGTGGCAACCACCACGCTGCCGGCACGTATTTCCATATAACGTTCATCAAACACCTCGCCGGGCTGGCCGGTCTGCACTGCGCTCAGGAGGTTATCGGCGAATATCCCCGTCAAATGGGTTTGCTTGAAAACCCGGATGGCGGGATGCTGCACAACTGTGTTTTCAAGCTCCCGGCCACGGGCCCAGAAGGGTTGCCCCCAGGCAGAGCGCACCACCCGCCAATCATAAAAGCCTCCCAGATGCGACCGGGTTTCCAGTAAAACAACGCGCAAATCCAATTCAGCAACAGCCAGGGCCGCCTGTAACCCGGCCGGTCCGCCACCGACGATACAAACATCACAATTTAAAAAAAGATTTTCAAAATTCCCCGGGTGGCCTTCTTCGTTGAGTCTTCCCAATCCGGCGGCACGACGGATCATTTTTGAAAAAATCGGCCACAAAAACCACGGTTTATGAAACAGTTTGTAGTAAAAACCCGGAGGCATGGCCCAGTCCAGCCATTGTGCAACTGCCAGTAAATCCCTTTGCGGAGAGCCGAGTACATTCTGGGGCCGCACGGCCATGCCCTCGCGCAACGATGTAATCTCAGCCTTTATATTGGGGATACCATCAATTTCCATCATGCAGGTGGAAGACTGCCCGTCCAAGCTGTAAAGCCCGCGGGCACGATGGTATTTAAAGCTGCGCGAAAATATCCGGACACCACTGGCATACAGGGCCGTGGCCACCGTATCGCCCGCCACGCCCTGCATGGGACGGCCGCGGTAGCTGAAATGAATCGTTTTTTCCGGATTTACCCGCAGAGCAGGTCCGGGCAGCCGGTCATTCATTTTTGCCTTCCTTCGCTTCGACCTCGCAATCAAGGGTCACATCCCGCCAGGTTGTAAACCAGGTACCGCAGCCGTCCCGGTGGTACCACCACTCCTGCTGGGGACCGGCCGCGTTGGTTCGCAGGTGTACATAGGCATACCACTGCTGGGCGGTGGCCTGGTCGTCAAAAGGCCTCGGACCCCGATTTTCTCCGCCGAAGCGAAATTCGTAGATACTGCGTCGACCGCAGATAGGGCAGGTAATAGTCGCTGACATAACGATAACTCCTAGTTCCAGGGGCCATAATAAATCGGCCGCGTCGTTTCTCCCATAAAGCGGTGTTGCTCAAACCGGCGCAGGTTAAAAGGCCGGAGGATATCCGGACGCTCATCGGTGGCGATGAATCTGGCCATGTAACGGCCGGCGACAGGTCCGGACTTGAACCCGAAATAGCCCCAGCCGATATCCATGAAATAGCCCTTGACGGGGTCGTTGCCGTCCAGTATGGGAGCCATGTCCGGCGTCATATCGGTAAGACCGGCCCAATGCCGCATGAATTTAACCCCTTTGAGGCAGGGCATCACTTCGGTCATGATCTGCGCCTGGTGCCTCATATAATGAGCTGAGGTGGAGGTCGTATAACTGGGCCAGTGATCCATGTCCGATCCGCATACGATTTA
>JAOZPY010000234.1 GCA_029932495.1 Desulfobacterales bacterium | reverse complement strand
GGTTTTGAGGCTTATTTGAAACCCTTGCCGAATGACAAGATTATTTATACCACAACATCTTGCGATATGTCAATGGGAAAATTCAACATGTAGTGCCATTATTTCAACTTCCAACGCGTCCGCAGGTGGGCTCAATGGGGTCGGCACAGATCGTGTCAAAATAAGAGATTTGAAAAATTCCAGCATTCATGGCATAAGTCAGGGGGCCGAGGCAACGATAACCCGGGTTGCCCCGGACTCACAAGGTTCAGCGTTCCGGGTTGAAAATACTTTAATCGGCTCTATCAATCAACGCTATCGCTAAAAATGTCTACCCGCGCCATCCAGTTTCTGAAACAAAAAAAGATTCCCTTTGAAAGCATCACCTACCATCACGAGGAAAAAGGGGCGGCCTTTGCCGCCGGGGCCACCGGCTTTGCCCTGGAAAAAACCATCAAAACCCTGGTGGTGGATCTTGGCAGAAAACAGTATGTTCTGGTATTGATGCCCGGTGACCGGCGGCTTTCCATGAAGCGCCTGGCCGGTTTCTGGAGGACCAAGCGGGCGGCCATGGTGGATGTGCCCACCGCCGAGCGCGTCACCGGCTACCGGGTGGGCGGCATCAGCCCTTTTGGAACCCGGCGTCATCTGCCAGTGGTCATGGACCAGAGCATATTATGTTTGGACCGGGTGCTGATCAACGCCGGCCAGCGCGGCCATATGCTGTTGATGGCGCCTGCGGATATCCGCGATGCTCTGGCCTGTGAGGTGGCGGATGTGGGAAATCTTTGACCAACGAACAGTTGATCAGCTCAACGGCTGGAGCCAATCTGCGAAACGCTCGTCTTTAAATTGTAAGATAGCATTCATCAACTCCATCACCTGGCGGGTAACAGGCCCAGGGGCCGGAAGATCGTGGTCCTCAAAGCGTGCCACCGGCGACACCTTGATACTGGTATAAGAGGTAAACATTTCATCGGCGGCCAGGGCCTCGGCGGCTGTGATGGGAACCTCCCGGATTGCAATTCCGGCCTGGGGGGCCGCCTCGAGAATGGACATTCGGGTGATACTGGACAGAATGCGGCCCAACGGCGGCGTCTTGAGGACATTGTCTTTGACAATGAACACCGACTCGATGGACCCTTCAGCCAGAAAACCATCGGTTCCCAAGCTCAGGCCGACATCATAACCGCGGCTGTTGGCATCCTTGCGCACCAGGTATCCGTTCAGGTAATTGGCGCAGGCCTTAGCACCCACCGGCACTGTTTCCGGATGGATCTTGCGCCATTTTGACAGGCAGGCCGATATGGGCTTGACCGCTTCCGGATCAAAGGGCTTATCGTCGGCAATGGCAAACACCGCCATGTCCAGGGGGGAGTCCAGGACGAGCTCCAGCAAAGTTTCCTGTCCCCAGTAAGCCAGGATTTTTACCATCCCACTTTGCATGTCGTTGGCCCGGATGGCCTCCTTGACAGCCTGCAGGATTTCCCCGGGCCCGTAAGCCAGTTTCATGCCCAGAAGTTCGGCGGTTTTCATCAGTCGCCGGATGTGCGCATCGGCACGAAAAGCCACGGGACCGCCGGGACCCGGATACACCCTGAAAACATCAAAAATGGCCGAAGCCCGTGAAAAACCGTGGGACAGCAGCGGCACCACCGCCGCCTGCCGGGAAATCAGAGTTCCGTTCAACCAGACTTTTTCATCTATGCTCATCGAATCCTCCTTGATCTGCGTTTCCTTTGCATTCATTATTCGAAATTCCTTGTTCGATATTCGATATTCAATTCCCCTGTACCTTGGACCTTGAACCCTGTACCCTATTTTTTAAGGTGTGACCCAGATATAGTCGGCCACGTCAAGCTTGAGCTCGCCACCGGCCGGAGCCAGGTAAATTGTTCGGAAGGCAGCCCCTGTTCGGCTGAAAGCGCGATCCGGGATCCCGTACTTGAACTGGATGTGCCCGTTGCCGGCCAGCACCACCATGACATCGTTTTTCAGGTTGCGTGCGATCGCCTCGGCCATGGCGTCTTCCCAGACACACTGGGCCATGTAAAAGTCTTTGAAATCGACCCCGCCCTTGAAGTTATGATGCCCGAATACCTTTTTTATATAGGCCCTGTGATCAGCCCGGGTGGTGTCAATGTAATCGGGCAGGTATTTTTTTTCATCCGTGCGTAAATTTTCAATACCGCCGACCCGAATTTTGGACGGCACATCAAACGGAATGTTCAGTGCCACCAGCCGGATATGGTTTTTTTTGATGAGGTCAAAAATATCCTTGTACAACGAAAAATCATAACGCCAGTTGGCGTACCAGTGGATTTTTCGCAAAAAGGGTTTCTGATCCAATTCACCGGCCGACCAGCGGTTGAGGATGTCCTGGTAGGAACGGTCAATCATTTCCATACCGACAGCCATGTAAGGATGTTGCCGAAAAACGGCCTGGATGATTTCCAGCTGGATTTTGTGATGGGAGCGGTTAGTATGCTCTTCGCCCACGTAAATCACCCGAACAGCGTTCAAGTCAGCAATTAATTGCTTAAAACTGATCGGCCCGTCTTGGCACACGGAAATAATCGTGCCGGCCTTGTAAGCCTGGTCCGTATCCTGGATCAGCAGTGTCTTGGTGGGTGTCATGGCCGCACATCCCCCGATAAAGCCAGCGATCATTACCAGGTAAAGAAGACAACCAATCGAATTTTGTGAAAAATGCCAGACTCGCCGCAGTTTGGCTGATTTCATGGCTTGATTTTTCCTCTTTTCCAACATAAAATTGAAATAATATGCTTTCCAGCAAAAGCCCCGTTTTTAGAAAAGCCGTCATTCCATGGTATCGCTCAAAAACAGCGTACGCCCTGGCCATTATCAGCCTGCTGCTGGTCTTTTTGTTTGCGCTGGCCGGCATCTCGGTGGCCCGGGAAGTTGACCGCTACGACGGTTACATCTGGCTGCCCGCCCTGCTGGCCGTGCTCAGCGGTAGTCTGATTGTCACGGTGGCCTTCCGCCTGATCCGCCGCATCGCATCCCGGTAATAAAGCAGGAGGCCTCAACGCGGTTTGCAGCTGCTGTTTGCCATGTATGTTTACCTCAACGTTGCAACATTAAGGTTTATACAACGTTGGGATCGGCGCTTTCCAGCAGTGGGTAGATCAACTCGATAAAGGCATGCAGGATGCGGGCAGTCGCCCCCCAGATAACGACATCTTCATAGGGATATCGCAGTTGCTGAACATCGGGTATGCGCCCATGAAAATTGCCGGTGACGTGGGTGGTGACAAGACTGCTCAGGGGAATTTCAAGAACCCGTGAAATCTCGGCCGGTTCCCAGCGGATCGGTCCCGTACCGTGCCACAGTCCGGCAAACACTTCGATGTCCCGCTGGTTAATGGTCTGAAAATGCCCGAGGGAACCGAATAATTCAACCTCATCGGGTCGGATACTCACCTCTTCTTCCAGTTCACGAAACGCCCCTTCCAGGGCGCTGGCATCGTCATCATCCAGGTGTCCTCCCGGCAAGGCTACCTGGTTGCGCCAGGGATAACCTTCACTGTCTGTCTTCTGAATGGCAAGCAGGTGCAAATCTTCGGGATTGAACAGCAACAAAAAAACACAGGCTGACTTGTAAGTACCGGTTTGCGGCGGCCCGGGAACAGAAGCGGTGCTGATCAGCTGCTTTAAAGCGGAAATGTCAAGTTTCATAGAAATCGAATTTATTCCCGTCCGGGATCTTCTTCCAAAATGGCTTTTAAAATGACTTTTAACAGCGGCGGCGGAATATACCCCGGGCGATGGCCGATAATTTCACTGTTTTCCCTGATAAAAAAGCTGTCGGGCAACACGCGAATCCGAAACATATTAGATGTCGCCCGATCCTGGTCCACATTTATCCGGATGGATATAAAATTTTCATTCAGCAAAGCGATGATCTCCGGATCCTTGAATGTCTTTTCTTCCATGACTTTGCAAGCACCGCACCAGTCAGCAAAAAAATGAACAAATATTTTTTTCTTTTCAAATTTGCCGCGGGCCATACCATTGGTGTAAGATTGCCACAGGATCTCATTGGCCATCGCATCATGGCACCATGCCCCGATCAGCAAAACGATAAAAATCGGCAACAGCAAGCCGAAAATTTTCCTTTTCATTGTCGTTTACACTCCCTGTTGTTTGCGCAACACAGCCTGCCCGATCGACGCGAGCATCTGAAGGACAACCATAAAGGCCGGGGGGGGTCAAGCGGATTTTTTGCCGGCGTTGTTTTCGGAAAAATTTTTGATCATCATCTCGCCCAGTTCTTTGGAGCGCAGGGTGGCCGCTTCGACGGCATTGATCAGGGTAGTGCGCAGACCGCCGCTTTCCAGCGTTGCCAGTCCGGCAATGGCCGTGCCGCCTGGGGAGGTCACCTTGTCTTTGAGCTGACCGGGATGCTCACCGGTTTCCATCAATAACTTGGCCGCCCCGAGCACCGTCTGGGCCGCCAAAAACAGTGACTCCTGCCGCGACAGACCCATTTTCACGCCGGCATCGGCCAGGGCATCCACGATCAGAAAGATGTAAGCCGGTCCGCTGCCACTCAGGCCCGTAATGGCATCCATGAGATAGTTTTCCTTTAAGAAAATGCACTTGCCGATGGAATTGAAAATTTCCATCGTCAGCTCGACATCTTCTTTGGTGGCATGCGATCCGGCCGCAATGGCCGTTGCGGCCTCTTTTACAAAAGCGGCAATGTTGGGCATCACCCGCACCAGCCGCAGATCCTTGCTGACACAGGATTCCATTGCAGCCAGCGGGACCCCTGCGGCAATGGAGATCACCAACTTAGAGACATCCAGCCTGGCGGCGGTTTCAGCCAGGGTGGACGCCATAATCTGTGGCTTAACAGCGTATATAATGATATCCGAAGCAGCCACGGCCTTCAGGTTGTTGCCCGTGGTGCGCACCTTGTATTTTGCCTTGACCGCGTCAAGCTTGTATTGCCGGACATCCGTACAAATGATATTCTTGGCTTTTGAAGACCCGGAAACCAGCAATCCACTGACCAGCGCCTCGCCCATATTTCCTGTTCCGATGATAGCAATCTTTTTGTCATTTAGCATGTCCCGCAAGCCCTCGATATAGTTTTTTCAGCATTTACAACTTGCCAATAGTCATCGTTTACAGCTCCAGCCAAATCAAAAACTATATAAATAAATTTTCTTCATCAATTAGTCAAGAACATAATGTTACCTTAATAAGTTGTAAACAAGATAAAAAAGAAATTAAGGGGTTAAATTCGACCACTT
>JAOZPY010000233.1 GCA_029932495.1 Desulfobacterales bacterium | reverse complement strand
AAGAAAAAAGTGCTCAGAGAGCAATACTGGAAAGACGCGGATCGCAAAATTTAGCCACACCCACTGTCTGAGAAAAAAGCATGTAATCAGTTGAACAAATGGCACGTATCAAACTGCTGGACCCGGACAAGAATTAGAGGGCATGGCGCATACTTTTGTCCCGCGCTGTATCTGTTTGAGCAAAATCGGATTTGACATCATTTGGGCCGGAAAGGCAGCCGGGCCAGGTCGAGGTTGCCGCCGGAAAGGATCAACCCCACGGTTTGGTTCTTAAAAGTGTCAGGGTGCTCCATGACGACGGCCAGGGGCACCGCGGCGGAAGGTTCCACCACGATTTTCATGCGCTCCCAGATCAGTTCCATGGCCATCGCAATTCCTCCCTCGGTGGCCGCCAGAATATCGGACACGTGCCGCCTGATAATTTCAAAGGTGCGCAGGCTCAGGGAGGTCAGCAGCCCGTCGGCCATGGTCTGCGGATCAATGGAGGGAACCAGGTTGCCGGAGTGCAGGGAGCGGCAGGCATCGTCGGCATTTTTCGGTTCGGCGCCGATGACCCGGGCGGTGGGGCACAGATGGCTGACAGCGATGGCTGTGCCGCTGAGCAGCCCCCCGCCGCCCACCGGGGCGATAACGACATCCGGCGGCGGCATCTGCTCCAACATTTCCACCGCAGCGGTGCCCTGCCCGCAGATCACCTTTTCATCGTCATAGGGGTGGATAAAAACTGCACCGGTTTGCTGCAGCACCTGCGCGATGGCTTCTTCGCGCGCTGCCAGCGTGGGTCGACAGAAGGTGATCCTGGCTCCGTAACCCTTGACGGCTTTTTGCTTGACCGCCGGGGCGCTCTGCGGCATGACGATGTAGGCCGGAATTTTTCGCATGGCGGCGGCCAGCGCCAGGGCGGCCGCATGGTTGCCGGAACTGTGGGTGGCCACCCCGCGTCCGGCCTGGGCGTCTGTCAATGTCAGCACGGCATGCAACGCCCCGCGGAATTTAAAGGCGCCGACTTTTTGAAAATTTTCGCATTTGAAATAAAGCTGCGCACCGCAGATGGCGTTCAGCGATCGGGAGCTGAGTACCGGCGTGCGGTGAACATGGCCGATGATGATTTCATGGGCCTTTGAGATATCGCTGAATTGCAGCACGGGCGCCTCCTGTCAGTTGTACATTGAGTATGCCAACTATTTTTTTATCACATGTTTTCCGATAATGACAGTTCCGCTTTGAATTGATGTGCAATTCCGCCAAGGAATTATTGACAGTCAGAAGGAGATAAAATATATCCTATCCAGTATGCCGATTTTTTCTTTTTAATTTCCCTCAGGACATCCATTAACCTGGAAAGGAGAGAAAAAAATGCCTGGCGTGGAAGAAATGAAAGAAGGTAAAAAATATTATGCCGACCGACCTCAGCAGACAGAGGGGTTTTTTCTGAAAGGCTCCAATTCACTGGACTGGGGAATGAAAAATCGCCTGGCCCGGATATTCAACCCCCGGTCGGGCCGCACGGTCATGCTGGCCATTGACCACGGGTATTTCCAGGGGCCGACCACCGGCCTGGAACGCATTGACATCAATATACTGCCCATCGTGCCTTACGCCGACACGTTGATGCTGACCCGGGGCATTCTCAGAAGCATTGTGCCGCCCGCCACCCAGCAGGCCATTGTCCTGCGGGTTTCGGGAGGGACCAGCATCTTAAAGGAGCTGTCCAACGAAGAAATCGCCGTGGACATCGAAGATGCCATCCGGCTTAACGTCTGTGCCATGGCCGTACAGGTCTTTATCGGCGGAGAGTATGAAAAGCAATCCATCATCAATATGACCCGGATGGTGGATATGGGCAATCGCTACGGGATTCCCACCCTTGCCGTCACGGCGGTGGGCAAGGACATGGCCCGCGACGCGCGCTATTTCAGACTGGCCGTGCGCATCTGTGCCGAACTCGGTGCGCAGTACATCAAGACATACTACATCGAAGACGGCTTTGAAACCGTGACGGCCTCCTGCCCGGTGCCGATTGTCATGGCCGGCGGCAAGAAGATACCCGAACTGGATGCGCTGACCATGGCCTACCGGGCGGTGCAGCAGGGTGCTTCCGGTGTGGATATGGGGCGCAACATTTTTCAGTCCGAAGCCCCGGTGGCCATGCTCCAGGCTGTCCGGGCGGTGGTGCACGACAACGAGACCCCGGAAAAGGCCCTGGAGCTGTATAAGACGCTCAAGAATAAAAAATAATGAAAATCGCCCGCTGGTATAACAACCACGACATTCGCATCGAGCAGGTGCCGCGGCCGGTGCCTGGCCCCGGCGAGATATTGGTCAAAGTGCAGTCCTGCGGCATCTGCGGCAGCGATGTGGTCGAATGGTATCGCCTGCCCCGGGCACCGCTGGTGCCGGGACATGAAATCGGGGCGGTGGTGGCCGAAGTGGAAGCATCGGTTGCCGACTACCGTCCCGGCGACCGGGTGTTCATCGCCCCCAAGGTGCCCTGCGGACAGTGTGAATACTGCCAGAAAGGCCACTTCCCGGTTTGTTCGAATGTCAAAGAGCGGCTGCCGGGCGGCATGGCCGAATACATCTGCGTGCCGCAAACCCTGGTGGAAAAGGGCACCTACCGGCTGCCGGATGCCATCAGCTATGATCAGAGCACCTTTATCGAACCGCTGGCCTGCGTGGTGCGGGCCCAGCGGCTGGCGGAGGTGGGCGCGGGGCAGACTGTGCTGGTCATGGGCTGCGGCATGTCCGGGCTGCTGCAGATTAAGCTGGCCGCAGCCCGCGGCTGCCGGGTGATCGCCACGGATATCACCGCCCAGCGGCGGGCGGCAGCCGCCGCCATGGGCGCGCAGGAAACAATTGACGCCGCCGAAGATGTCGCCGGACAGCTGGATGGCAGAGCGGATGTCGTGGTGCTGTGCACCGGGGCGATGACGGCCGTCGAGCAGGCCTGGCGCTGCGTGGACAGCGGCGGAGCCGTTGTTTTTTTCGCGGTGCCCGGCCCTGACAAATCCGTCACCGTTCCGATCAATGCTTTCTGGACCCGGGAAATCCGCATTCTGACCACCTATTATTGCGGACCGCCCGACATTGATGAAGCCATACGGCTGCTGGCCGCCGGCACCGTCTCCGTCGATGACATGATCACCCACCGGTTGCCGCTTGAAGATGTCGCCCAGGGCTTTGAACTGGTGCTTGACGGCAAAGAGTCGATCAAGGTGATCATCAACCCCGGAAAATAAACGCTGTAATTCTGACCAAATTTTAATGAGGCAACACCGTATGCGCTTAAAACATGTCGCCCTGACCTGCAGCAGTGAACAAAATGCGGACCGGTTTTACCGGGACTTGCTGGGCCTTGAAAAAACCGCGCCCAAAAGACTGCCGTCGGACCTGGCAAAAGCCATTTTCGGCCTGAAGACCGAGCTGACGATTATCAATTATCTGGATGAGCAAATCCATCTCGAAATCTTCATTGCCGGCCGCCATGCGGGTCCGGCTGCGGCCATCGACCATCTCTGTGTCGAAGTCAATGACTTGCATGGCTTTATCGAAAAATGCCGCGCCCTGGAAGTAAAAATCAAGCAAATTCCAAGGGGCGATTACACCCTGACATTTATAAAAGATTATGACGGCAATCTCTTTGAAATAAAAGAAAACTCGAATCCAGCATAAAAGCCAAAGGCCTCGACCATTAAACAATCGCTCCCTTTTAATCCGTTCAGCGTCTGAACTATTTTACCCCCCCAGATGACCTTAGGGCCGTCCATGTCCCGGCTGGTTTTGCCGACAATAAATTCAGGCAGATACCTGGGGACCAGACGGCCAGGTGTGTTCTTCGCCGGGATTCACTGAATAATCTTTGTTTTTGAATCCATGGGATATGTTTCCATTTCAATTTATGATATAATTAAATTAAAAAGCAGGCAATGCAAGGCCCGAAAGTCACCGGTCGCCTAATCCCGAGCCTGCTTCCGAAAGTATCCGAAATGAACAGCACCGCAGATCCCTCGAAACACCAACTGGCCATTTACAGTGAAATGCTTGAACACCTGGAGGATGCCATTTTCAGCTACAAACCGGGGGGTAAATTTATATACCTGAACCCCGGGGCGGAAAAAATTTTCGGCTATTCCCATGCGGAAGGCCAGACGCTCGATTTCCAGAAAATCCTACCTCCCGAATACCTGGAACAGGGCCTTGAACGGATGCGGCTGCACCAGCAGCACAAACCCGTTAAGCAGCCTTGGGAGGTTCAGATCCTGCGCCCCGACGGCATCAAAATCTGGGTCCAGGTGCGCACCAAACCCATCTATGATTCAAGCGGCAACCTGATCAAAGTATACGGAATTGCAAGGGATATCCAGGCCAAAAAGGCCCTTGAAAAGCAGGAAAAGGAATACACCCGCCGCCTGGAGCACACCGTCGCCCAACGCACGCAAACCCTGCGCGAATCCGAAGCCCGCTACCGGGCCCTGGCAGACTCTCTGCCGCAGGTTGTGTTTGAAATTGATGAAGCCGGAACGCTCACATTTGTCAACCGCAACGCCTATACCCTTTTCGGTTATTCCCCCGAGGATTTCAAAAGCGGCCTCGATGCCCTTGCCATGCTGGCAGACCAGGAGCGCGAACGCGCTATTGAAAGTATTCAACGGGTACTCAACGGAAAGACGGTGCCCGGCATTGAATACACGGCCCGCAGAAAGGACGGCACCACTTTTCCGATTATAATCCATGCCAATCGGGTAACACGCGATGGCCGGCCGGCAGGTTTGCGCGGGATCATCATTGACCTGACGCGGCGCAAGGAAGCCGAAAACCTGCTGCAGGAAAGCGAAGAGCGTTTTCGGGCGGCTCTGGATGCCAATCCCGACCCGGTGGTGCTTTACGATGGACAGGGCCAGGTGGTTTATTTCAATCCGGCCTTTACAACGGTTTTCGGGTGGTCGCTGGAAGAGCGGGTGGGCAAAAAAATGGACCTTTTTGTGCCCGAAAAAAACCGGCCGGAAACAAAAAGGATGATCGAAGCCGTAAAGGCGGGCAAACCGGTCCGGGCCACCGAAACCTGCCGTTACGACCGGCAGGGCAACATTATTCCGGTGATCATCAGCGGCGCCGTTTGTCGCAACCGCTCCGGCGAGGCGGTGGGCAGCATCATCAACATCCGGGATATCCGTGAGCAAAAAAAACTGCAGACCCAGCTGGCCCAGGCTCAGCGGATGGAGGCCATCGGCTGCCTGGCCGGGGGCATCGCCCATGATTTCAACAACATTC
>JAOZPY010000232.1:3514-5274 GCA_029932495.1 Desulfobacterales bacterium | reverse complement strand
CCACCCTTGACCCTGGATTTTTCCAGGTCGGGGCGGCCAAAATCATCGGCGACGGCTCCATCCAGGCTTACACCGCTTACTTGAGCCAGCCCTACCACACGCCGTTTAAGGGAAATCCGGAACATCGCGGCTACCCGGTCACCGAACGCGAGACCATGGCCGAGCTGGTCAGAAAATTTCATCGCGCCGGGATGCAGATCGCCATCCATGGCAACGGCGATGCCACCATCGACGATATCCTCCATGCCATTGATCGGGCCCAGCAGGAACATCCCCGCCAGGATCACCGGCACATCATTGTCCATTGCCAGACGGTGCGCGACGATCAACTCGATGCGATCAAACGCTTGGGGATTACGCCCAGTTTTTTCCCTGCCCATGCCTATTACTGGGGTGATCGTCACATCAGCCTTTTTTTGGGACCCGAGCGGGCCGGCCGCATGAATCCGGCCCGCAGCGCCCTGGAAAAGGGCATTCGTTTTACGATTCACCTGGACACGCCCATTACCCCCGTTGATCCGCTACTACTTGTGTGGAGTGCGGTCAACCGCCTTTCCACGGGAGGCCAGGTGGTCGGTGCCGGCGAATGCATTACCCCGATCCAAGCCCTGCGGGCCACGACCATTGATGCGGCCTGGCAGGTATTTCAGGAAGACAATCGCGGATCATTGGAAACCGGAAAATATGCCGACCTGGTGGTACTTTCCGACAACCCCTTGAACCGGCCCAAAACCATCAAGGATATCCAGGTGCTGGAAACGGTCGTTGGCGGGACGACGGTCTATAAAAATAAAAAATGATTTTCCCATTTTTAACAATCAAACCCAGAAAGGAGGCTTTCATGAAAACGTCATTCGTAAAATGGGGCACCTCGCTGTTGTTGCTGGCGGCGGTGCTGCTGGTGGTTGGACCGGCCGCTGTCAGTGCGGAAACCCCCAAAAGGGGCGGAGACTTGGTTGCCGGCTATGGCCAGTTCCCGCGGCATTTCAACCATGCCATTCAATCCGGGGCGGCCACGGCCACGCCGGGATCGCAAATATTCGCCTCGCTGGTGGATATCAATGAAAAATGGCAGCCGGTTCCTTACCTGGCCAAGAGCTGGGAGGTATCCGATGACGGGCTGACCTACACCTTTCATCTGGTGCACAATGCCACCTTCCATGACGGAAAGCCGGTGACCTCGGAGGATGTGGCCTTTTCCTTTGAGATCGTCAAGAAAAATCATCCCTTCGGTCCCGCCATGCTGGGCCCGGTGGACCGGGTGGAAACCCCGGACAAATACACGGCCGTGTTCAAGCTCAACAAGCCGCACCCGGCCTTTCTTTTGGTGCTCTCCCCGCCGCTGCTGCCCATTTTGCCCAAGCACGTGTACAATGAAGAGGAGCACGGGCCGATCCGCAAAAACCCGGCCAACATCCATCCGGTGGGCTCGGGGCCGTTTAAACTCGTGGAATTCAAACCAGGCGATTACTTCATCATGGAGCGATATGACAAGTTTTTCCGGCCGGGCCGTCCCTATCTGGACCGGCTCATCGGCCGCCGGATCAAAGATCCCAATGCCAATTTCATCGGTTTGAAAACCGGAGAGTTTCACCTCGGCATGTACAATGCCGGGCTGCGCGTGAAGCAGATCGAAACTCTGGCGAAAATGAAAAACCTAGTGGTCTCCTCCGGGGGTTACGAAGGCATCGGGGCAATCTATTTTCTGGAATTCAATTTACGCAAGCCCAAGTTCAAAGATGTGCGGGTGCGGCGGGCCA
>JAOZPY010000232.1:0-3504 GCA_029932495.1 Desulfobacterales bacterium | reverse complement strand
CGCCAGGCCATCGCCCATGCCATTGACAAGAATTTCATCTGCCAGAAGCTGCATCTTGGCTACACGAAGCCGGCCACGGGCCCCATCCACAGCTCGTTTCCGTGGTACACCAAGGATGTCACGTATTATGACTACAACCTGAAAAAGGCCAACCAGCTGCTGGACGAGGCCGGTTTTCCGCGCAAGGCCAACGGCATGCGCTTTTCAGTCACCATTGACTGGTACCCCGGAGAGCCGGACAGCATGGACACCATTGCTCAGTATCTGAAGCCCCAGCTGAAAAAAATCGGCATCGACCTTCAACTGCGGCCGCCGGCGGACTTTTTGTCCTGGTACAAGCGCATTGCCGGCTGGCAGCACGACATGACCATGAGCAACATCTTCAGCTGGGGCGATCCCATGATCGGGGTGCACCGGCTGTACCGTTGCGACAACCAGAAGCACGTGGTCTGGACCAACACGTCGGGCTACTGCAACCCCAAGCTGGATGAGGTCATGGCCAAGGCTGCCGTGGAAACTGACGTGGCCAAGCGCAAGGCCCTTTACGTCGAATTTCAGCAGATCCTGACCGCCGATGTTCCTCTGATCTGGACCCACGAAGCACCCTATAAAACCATTTACAACAAGGATCTGCGCAATATGGTCACCAGCGTCTGGGGTTCCATGACGCCTTTTGACAGTGTCTACTGGAAAGACGGGCATGCACCTAAATAAGCCCTGAACGCCGGGCCGGGGGATGCGCTGTCCAGCTTGCCCCCCGGCAAGGCGTTGGCATTTAAACCATTGCGGTCTGTATCCGAGAGGAAAACAAAGGTGAGGTTTTTATTTACCTTTTTGCGCAAACTTATTTATTCCACCCTCCTTTTGTTGGCCGTCATTGTGCTCAATTTTTTATTGCTGCACCTGGCCCCGGGGGATCCGGTGGACACCCTGGTCGGGGAGATGGGCGGCGCTACACCCGAGCTGATCGCTCAACTGCGGGCCGATTACGGCTTGGATCAGAGTCTTTCCGTTCAACTGCTGACCTATGTCCGGCGCATGGTCCGCGGCGATCTGGGCCAATCGTTCAACTACGATCAGCCGGTCATCGCCCTGATCATGGACCGCCTGCCGGCAACCCTGCTGCTGGTGATGACCGCCCTGCTGCTGGCGATTTTTTTCGGTACCCTGTTGGGGATCATCGCCGCCCAGAAACCCAAAAGTATTTTCAGCGGCGTGGTGACCGTCGTCTCGCTGGCGGGATACGCGGCTCCTGTTTTCTGGACCGGGATTATGCTGCTGATCCTGTTTGCTTACCTGATTCCCATTTTTCCGGCCTTTGGCATGCGGGAGGTGGGAACCGGGGAGCACGGATTGCGCTATATGCTGGACGTGCTCCATCACCTGGTACTGCCGGCGTTCAGCCTGGCCAGCATTTATCTGGCCGTTTACAGCCGCATGGCCCGGGCCAGCATGATGGATGTGCTGGGTTCTGATTACATCCGCACGGCGCGCAGCAAGGGGTTGAGCGAACGGGTCGTGGTCTACCGGCACGCGTTGAAAAATGCCATCCTGCCGGTGGTCACCATGGCCGGGCTGCAGTTCAGCCAGCTGATCGCCGGAGCCGTTGTGGTGGAAACGGTCTTCACCTGGCCCGGCATGGGGCAGCTCGCCTTTGAGGCCATTTTAAAACGGGATCACCCGCTGGTGCTGGGGATTTTATTCTTTTCAACCGTGATCGTGGTGGTGGTCAACCTGCTGACCGATTTATCATACCGTTTGCTCGACCCGCGCATTAAGTAGGAAAATTCCATGGAAGCAACCGATTCCGCAACAGATGTCATGGCACCGTCGAGCCGTTTTTTTGAGACCTGGTTCATGTTCGCCGCCAACAAGGCCGCGCTGCTGGGGCTGGTGCTGGGGGTGTTGATTGCCCTGCTGACCATCTTCGGCCCGACGATTTATCCCACCGATCCCTTTGAAATGGTCGCCGCCCCCATGAGCCCGCCGGGTGAGGAGTTGCTGCTCGGCAGCGACTACCTGGGGCGCGACATCCTGGCCGGCATCGTGCATGGGGCCCGCACCACGGTGCTGGTCGGGTTTTCAGCAACCCTTTTTACGGTGGTCATCGGTATTATCATTGGCGTTTTTGCCGGGTTTTACGGGGGGTGGGTGGACAATCTGTTGATGCGGGTGACCGAATTTTTTCAGGTATTGCCCGGCCTGCTGCTCGCCATGGTGCTGGTGGCCCTTTTTTCTCCCAGCCTGCCCACCATTATTTTTGCCATCGGGGTGGTCAGCTGGCCGCCGGTGGCCCGCCTGGTTCGGGCTGAATTTTTAAAGATCAAACAGCGGGAATTTGTCCTGGCCGAACGAGCCATTGGGGCCGGCAGCTGGAGCATTATGTGGAAGATCATTTTGCCCAATTGCCTGCCGCCGCTCATCGTGGCCGCGACCCTGGGTGTCGGGGTTGCCATTTTATTCGAAGCCGCACTCAGCTTTCTCGGTCTGGGGGATCCCAACACCTATAGCTGGGGGTACATGATCGGCGCCTCCCGGGACTTTATCTGGGAGACATGGTGGGCGGTCACCTTTCCGGGAATCGCCATTTTTCTGACCGTCTTGAGCATCAGCTTAATCGGTGACGGGTTAAACGATGCTTTTAATCCGAAACTGCGATTACTATGAACAAAGAGCAGCCAATTTTGCAGATTGAGCAGTTATGTGTCGATTTTGCGACCCGCCGGGGAAATATCCGGGTGCTCAACCATATCAATCTGCATCTCAACCCGGGAGAGGCGCTGGGAATCGTCGGCGAAAGCGGCTGCGGCAAGAGCATGACGGCGCTGGCCGTGATGCGACTGATTCCTTCCCCTCCGGGTCGCATCGCTTCCGGTCAAATATGGTTGCGGGGCCAGAACCTGGTCGAGATGAGTGAAAAGCAGATGCGCGATGTCCGGGGCAATGAAATTTCAATGATTTTTCAGGAACCCATGACATCGCTCAACCCGGTGTTCAGGGTCGGCACCCAGATTGCCGAAAACATCCAGCGCCACCAGGGGGTATCCAAATCGGCTGCCAGGCAGCAGGCCCTTGAAATGATGCGTGCGGTGCGGATTCCAGCGGCCAAACGCCGGATACGCCAATATCCCCATGAACTGTCCGGGGGCATGCGCCAGCGCGTTATGATCGCCATGGCCTTGTCCTGCGAGCCGAGCATTTTGATCGCCGATGAACCGACCACCGCGCTGGATGTCACCGTCCAGGCCCAGATTTTTGATTTGCTGCGTGATGTTCAGCAAAACAGGGGCACGTCTATTATTTTAATCACCCATGACATGGGGGTGATTGCCGAAGTTGCCCAGCGGGTGGCTGTCATGTACGCCGGGCACAAGGTGGAGGAAGGACCCGTGCGGCAGATCATCCGCCACCCCCAACATCCATATACCCGGGGGCTGCTCCAGTGCGCCCCTTACGTCAAGGCCGATCCGGGACCGGCCCGGCAGATTCTGGCGGAGATACCCG
>JAOZPY010000231.1 GCA_029932495.1 Desulfobacterales bacterium | reverse complement strand
GGGCGATATCCGGTTCCTGAGCCTCGATTTTAACCCCCATAATGGCAGCAATGGCTTCGGCCACCTCGGGGCCGGCCGCCACACAGGAATTGGGCGGCGAAGTCCCCGCCACTATCGCTTCGGCATTTGCAGCGCAGCCCGGCAGCCCACAGCCGCCGCAGTTGGCCCCTGGCAGTTCCGCCTCCACGGCTTCTATCTTGGGATCCACATAAACATAGAAGATCTTCGATGCCAGTGCCAGAACCACACCGATGACCAATCCCATTCCGCCCATCAATATGAGTGCTACGGTCATTATCCTTTCTCCATTCCTAAAAAATAGCACCAAATCGGCATTTCTCAAAACAGGTCATGCATTTAATGCACTTTTCCTTATCGATCCGGGCGACTTCTTTCTTTTTCCAAGTAATCGCCTCCACCGGACAGCTCCGGAAGCATACCCCGCAACGGGTACACAGGTCTTCATCGACTTCAAATTTTAAAAGGGCCACGCAGCGTTTGGCCGGACAGCGCTTTTCGTAAATGTGGGCCTCGTATTCGTCCCTGAAATAGCGCAGGGTGGAAAGCACCGGGTTGGGTCCCGTCTGTCCCAGCCCGCACAACGCGGTGTCCTTAATCGTGTACGACAACTGCTCCAGGGTATCAAGGTCTTCAGGTTCCCCCCGGCCCTCACAAATTTTTTCCAGCAACTGCAGCAAGCGCCGCGTCCCCTCCCGGCAGGGGGTGCACTTGCCACAGGATTCATCCTGGACAAAATCCATAAAAAACCGGGCCATGTCAACCATACAGGTATTTTCATCCATTACGATGACCCCACCGGATCCCATGATGGCCCCGACCTTGGCAATGGCTTCGTAATCCACCGGAGTGTCCAGGTGCTGCTCCGGAATGCAGCCGCCCGACGGCCCGCCGAGCTGGACCGCTTTGAATTTTTTCTTATTGGGGATACCGCCGCCGATATCATAAATAATGGTACGCAGGCTGGTCCCCATGGGAACTTCCACCAAGCCGATGTTGTTTACATCACCGGACAGAGCGAACACCTTGGTGCCTTTGCTGGTCTCGGTTCCCACCGAGGCGTACCACTGGCCCCCGTTTAAAATGATCTGGGCAATGTTGGCCAGGGTCTCGACGTTATTCAGCACGGTGGGCTTTTCCCACAGGCCTTTGACGGCCGGAAACGGCGGGCGCGGGCGCGGCATGCCGCGGCGGCCTTCGATGGAGCGCATCAATGCCGTTTCCTCGCCGCAGACAAACGCTCCGGCCCCCTGGTAAATATCAATATCGAAGTCAAAACCGCTGCCCAGGATATCAGTTCCCAGCAGCCCGTATTCCCGGGCCTGCTTAATAGCGATGCCCAGGCGGCGAATCGCCAGGGGGTACTCCGTTCGGGCGTAAATGTATCCCTGGTGGGCGTCAATCGCCCTGGCGGCAATAATCATACCTTCCAGCACGGCATGCGGATCAGCTTCCAGGACGCTGCGATCCATAAAGGCACCGGGATCGCCCTCATCCGCATTGCACAGGACATACTTGATTTCTCCCGGGCTGCGCCGCGCAAATTCCCATTTCAATCCGGTGGGAAAACCGGCACCGCCCCGTCCTCTGAGCCCGGACGTCTTTACCTCTTCAATAATCTGCTCCGGCGTCATCTCCTTCAACGCTTTGGCGACCGCGAAATACCCGTCCCGGGCGATGTATTCGTCGATTACTTCCGGATCGATCACTCCCTTGTTGCGCATCACCCAGAACATCTGGTGGGCGAAAAAGGGAATCTTCGTCATGATGGGAATGGTCTCTTTGGAAGTCGGTTCCACGTAAAGCAGCTTTTTGACCGGTCGACCTTTTAAAAAATGCTCCTCGACCAGGTGAGGCGCATCTTCGGGTCTGAGCTTCTGGTAGAAAATCCCCTCGGGCTGCACCAGCATTACCGGCCCCACCGCACAAAATCCGTTGCAGCCGGTCTCAATGATTTTTATTTCTTCGGCAAGCCCCTGGCGTTCGAGCTCTTTTTGCAAGGCTTCGTGAAACGCCTGGCTGTCATTGGCATGGCAGCCTGTACCGCCACAGAGCATCAATTGGGTTCTAACCTTGTTCATCCTTTTCTCCCGCATTTCACGATTTTAAATTACCAAGACCCATCCAATCCCCTGAGTCCGTTGATGTACAGCCTGCCGCTGGCCACAAACAACGAATAGCGGGTGCTCATCACCGGCATTTTCAATGTTCGCGCCAGTTCAAGCACGGGCTCGTCGGGTTTTTTCCCCCGCACAAAAACCACACAGCCAACTCCGGCAACTCTTGCGGTCCGCACCACCTGCTCGGTGGTAAGACCCGTGAGCAGTACGGCTCCTTCGGCGACAGCCGCCAATACATCCGACATCAAATCCGCCCCACCGGCGGCAATAATGTTGTTTGCAAGCTGGTCGTCGCCTACCAAAACTTCCGCCTTCAATACGTCTTTTATTTCAGATATTTTCATGCGGCCTTAACCTGCCATTATTTGTATTTTTCAAGGATCTCAATTGCCTTATCGGCTTTCACTGCACCGTAAGTGTCCTGATCCACCACCATGACCGGCGCCAGCCCGCAAGCACCCAAGCACCGGACAGCTTCCAGCGAAAACCGCCGGTCTTCGGTGACCCCCCCTTCCTTCAGATCAAAGTGATTGCAGATGCGGTTGACCGTCTCTTTAATCCCCTTGACATAGCATGCCGTTCCCATGCAAACCCGGATCAAATGCCGGCCTTTGGGCTCAAAGGAAAAAAGGGCGTAAAAAGAAGCCACTCCGTAAACCTCGGAGCGTGAAAGATTGAGCCCGTAGCTGATGTAGTCTACCAGTTCCACCGGCATATAACCGACGATATCCTGGCATTGGCGCAGAACCGTAATCACCGAGCCGGGAATGTCCCGGTTCGCGGCAATGATCTCATCAATCTTTTTCCACATATCATCATCTATGTCAGGATGTTGAGGGTGTGTGTCATGGGACATGAATAAACCTCCGGAAAATAAGAATCAACAGCTCAGGGTTCAACGTTGCGGGTTGCAACACCCCAAATTATCATCTATCCAATGAAATTATTTCTTGACGGCTCCGTAAAAAGTCTTTTGCAAGCGGCTTTGAGCGTTTTGGCAAAAAGATTGCTGGAACCCGAACCGATCAGTTTAGAGCACAATCAATTATAAATGTCAACGGAAACACGGCCCCCGTTTCAGGTTCCACCTTGGATGTCATGACACAAACCTTCTTGACTGCATGGCCGGGCTGCACTAAGATGCGCAGTTCAGGCAGAACAAATCCATCCTGGAGAACGACATGAACAGCCAACAGCAGAAAGCCTCTGCGGCTGCGCGATACATCAAAGCCCGGACCGAACGCCCCCCCCGGGTCGGGCTGCTCACCGGCACGGGTCTGGGCGAAAGCGCCCGGTTTGTTCGACAACCGACCACCATCGCGTACAGCGACATCCCGAATTTTCCCGTCTCAACCGTTCAAAGCCATGCCGGCCGGCTGCTGGTCGGAAATGTCGGCCGCTGCCCGGTGATGGTCCTGCAGGGACGCTTCCACCTCTACGAGGGGTATTCTCCGCTGCAGGTCACGTTTCCCATCCGCGTGATGCAGGAACTCGGCGTGGAAGTCCTGATGCTCACGAACGCCGCCGGGGGATTAAACCTGGAGTTTACCGCCGGTGACGTGATGCTGATCACCGACCACATCAACTTGACGGGCACAAATCCGCTTGTCGGTCCCAACGAAGAGCGCTGGGGGGTTCGGTTTCCCGACATGAGCCGGGCCTATGACCGGCACCTGGCGGACATCGCCCGGCAGGCCGCCGAATCTGCCGGGATTTCATTACGCAGCGGCGTTTACGCGGGCCTGCCGGGACCGTCGCTGGAAACCCCGGCGGAAGTGCGTTTTTTAAAAACCATTGGGGCCGATGCCGTCGGGTTTTCCACCGTGCTGGAAACGATTGCCGCCGTGCATGCCGGCATGCGGGTACTGGGGCTGGCCACCATAACCAACATCAACGACCCGGATAACCCGACCCCGGCAACCGTGGAGGACATCATCGCCGTGGCCGGCAGGGCAACACCGGTACTCGGAAAAATCATTCAGACCGTCGTGGAGCAGATAAAATGACGCCAAAAAAAGCGGACATCCTGGTCACCAACGGCATTGTCATCACCATGGATGATGCTGATACCCTGATCCCCTCCGGCGCCGTGGCCATTGACGGCGACCGGATTACCGCAGTGGGACCGGCCGATGAACTGGGCCGGCGGCCGGCGCACCGGGTGATCGATGCCGGCGGCGGAATTATCATGCCCGGCCTGGTGAATACCCACACCCACGCGGCCATGACCTGTTTCAGGGGCATTGCCGATGATCTGCCGCTGATGACCTGGCTCAATGAGCACATCTTTCCGGCCGAAGCCCGGCTGGACGAAGAAAAAGTCTACCGGGGCGCCTTGCTGGCCTGCGCTGAAATGATCCTGTCCGGCACCACCTGCTTTTGCGACATGTACCTGTTTGAAGATGCAGTGGCCCGGGCGGCGAAAACCGCTGGCATCCGGGCAGTCGTCGGCGAGGTGCTCTATGACTTCGACTCCCCCAATTACGGTTCCATCCAGCAAGGATTTGCCTATAGCCGAATGCTGCTTGAAAAATGGAAAAACGATGCGCTGGTGAGCATTGCCATCGAGCCCCATTCTCCTTACCTGTGCGCGCCGGAACTGCTGCAAACGGCGTTTTCCATTTCCCGGGAGTATGACATTCCCCTGGTGATTCATCTTTCCGAAACCCAAAATGAAGTCGCCGGCATAAAGGATCGTTACGGTTGCACACCGGTAGAGCACCTGGCCGCCCTTAAAATCCTGGCCCCCAACCTGCTGGCCTGTCACTGCGTGGTTCTCACGGACCACGACATCGAGCTGCTGCAGCGCTTCGATGTCAAAGTGGCCCATAACGCCGAAAGCAACATGAAGCTGGCCTCCGGGGTCGCCCCGGTGCCGGCACTGCTGCAGGCCGGAATCTGCGTCGGCCTGGGTACTGACGGCTGCGCCAGCAACAACAACCTGGACCTTATGCTGGAAATGGATACCGCGGCCAAACTGCACAAGGCCGTCACCCTGGACCCCACGGTTCTGGATGCCTCGACGGTGTTGAAAATGGCCACCATCCAAGGTGCCCGCGCCCTGGGCCTGGGTGATATTACAGGATCCCTGGTGCCGGGCAAACGGGCGGACCTGATCATCATCGACACCCACCGGCCGCACC
>JAOZPY010000230.1 GCA_029932495.1 Desulfobacterales bacterium | reverse complement strand
GCCTCCTTCGGTGTCCCCAATGCGGTGCACACATACGACGAAGACGCCTGGATGAAAACCATTGACGTCAATCTTCACAGTGTATTTCGTATGTCGCGGGCCGTATTGCCGCTCATGATGGGAACCGGGGGCACGATTATCAATACCGCGTCCCGGGCGGGCAAGGTCCCGCCGATTTTTAACGGCGCGTATGCCGTTGCCAAGGCGGGGGTTATCATGCTCACCAAGGTGATGGCCAAAGAACTGGCCGGTGCAGGTATCCGGGTCAACGCCATCTGCCCCGGCCAGATTATGACCGACCTTGAAAAGTGGCGTTTTGGCCTGGAAGCCCGGTTTTTTGAATCGACGGTGGAAGAGCGGGAAACAGAAATGTGCAAATCCATTCCCCTCGGCAGAATCGGAAAACCCGAGGAAGTCGGAAAACTGGTGGCCTTTCTTGCATCGGAAGCATCTTCTTACCTTACGGGCCAGGCAATAAACATTACCGGCGGACAATTAATGGAATTATAAAGGAAAAGATCATGACAACAGTGACAGGTGGACAACTCGCGGCACACGCCCTGGCAGAACAGCAGGTAGAATACATTTTTACCCTCAGTGGCGGACACATTACACCCATTTACCAGTATCTTGAAGAAACCGGGGTCCAGTTGTTCGATACCCGCCATGAACAGGCAGCGGTTTTTATGGCCGAAGCCTGGGGCAAAATGACCCGGCGACCTGGAGTCGCCATGGTGACCGCAGGCCCTGGATTTACGAACGCGCTCACCGGAATTGCCAGTGCCTTTTTTTCGAATACGCCGCTGGTGCTGATTGCCGGCTGTGTGGGGCTGGACCATAAGGAAAAACTCGATTTGCAGGACATGTTCCAGGAGCCGGTGATTTCTCCGATGGTTAAAAAAACCCTGGTATGCCAGAAAACAGAGCGGATCCCGGAATTTGTTGACCTGGCATTCCGGCTGGCTTCAAGCGGGCGCCCCGGGCCGGTCTATCTGGAAATGCCCGTCGATGTGCTCAACAATGCCGTTGAAGAAGCCGCCGTTAAAAAAATTCAGACAAAATGCGAATCAAAACCGGTGGACCGCCGGGGAGCCGTCAGGGCCCTCGAAATGCTGCGCAACAGTGAAAAGCCGGTTGTCATCGCCGGAACCGGTGCCTGGCAGGCCGGTGCGGAAAAGGAGCTGACCGAGTTTGTCGAAAAAGCGGGCATTCCCGTCTTCACCTCACTGTCAGGACGGGGAACGGTTCCCGACACACATCCGCTGTGTTTTGAAGGTGCGCTGGCCATCAGGCCGGGTGGGGCTTTTGCCGCTTACCTGGAGACAGATCTGATCCTCGTGCTGGGCACCCGCATTTCGCTTTACTACATGTTTGGGGAGATCTTCAATCCGGCCGCAAAGATGATCCAGGTGGACATTCAGCCCGAAGAAATCGGACGCAACCGGACGATCGATTTGCCTGTCGTCAGCGATTTGAAAGCCTTCCTGGCCGAGTGCAATGCCCTTATTGACGCCGACAGCCTGAAAAGTGAGTTGCAGGGCCGCTTCGCGCCGTGGATTTCAAGTCTTAAAGAGGCCGACGCCGCCGGCAAAGCCCCGAGCGCTGCTGACTGGCAAAGCGACAACACACCGATCCACCCACTGCGTTTGGCCCGGGAGATTGACAGTTTCATGGATCGGGAAGATGATATTGTCGTGGCCGATGGGGGCGACACCACCACCTGGATGGGCATGACGCGCACGATTAATAAGCCGGGCCGTTATCTTGACTACGGTATTTTCGGCTCCCTGGCGGTCGGTCTGCCATATGCCAATGCCGCCAAGCTGAAAAATCCAGACAAGCGGGTGCTTCTCATCACCGGCGACGGCTCCATCGGGTTCAATTTCATGGAATTCGAAAACGCCATCCGCAAAAACCTTGCCATTGTTGTCGTGATCAGCAATGATCTGGGCTGGGGGATGATCCGGCACAGCCAGGAAATCAGAATCGGCCACGCCATCGAAGCAGGTACCCTTATCGGCCGGGTTGATTACCACAAAATGGTGGAAGCTCTGGGTGGAAAGGGATTTCTGGTTGAAAAACCCGCGGATATCCGGCCGGCAATTGAAGCTGCATTTGCTTCGGGCAAGACCTGTTGCATCAATGTGATGACCGATCCCACAACTGTCAGCCCGGCCAGTATGGCCCTTGCCAATGTGGGCGCATACAAATCCTGACAATCGCCGGGAAAGCCGCCATCGGCCGGCGGTTTTGAACCAGCCTGCGAGCGCATTCCCCGCAGCTTGCTGCGGGGTTGGCGAGCGAAATAAAATTAGATATTTTCCTTACTGGGAAGATTTCCTGCAGCTTGCTGCAGGGAGCTTCAATCTTGGACATGTTATTTATGCAGCCTTGGAGGTGTAATTTTTTCTGAGTTATAGTGTGCAACCAGCTCACGGATTATTATAATAGGAGGGATTATGGATGCAGCCGCCATCGATCAGGTTCGACTGAACTTTAACTCCCAGGGCCTGCTGGCCATCAATGCGGCCATTGGGTTAATGATGCTGGGGGTCGCCCTGGACCTCAAACTGGACGATTTTAAAAGAATTCTTGTTTCCCCGAAAGCCCCGCTAATCGGTCTGTTCGCCCAGTTTATCCTTCTGCCGGCCTTTACGTTCGGACTGACGCTGATTTTAAGACCGCACCCCTCCATTGCCCTGGGGATGATTCTGGTGGCGGCCTGCCCCGGCGGCAACCTGTCCAACCTCATGACTTACCTGGCAAAGGGCAACTGCGCGATATCCATCAGCATGACGGCGGTGTCCACTGTCGCGGCAATCGTGATGACCCCCCTGAACCTTTCCATCTGGGGAAGCCTCAACGCTGATACGGCCTCCATCCTTCATCAAGTAAGCCTGAGTCCCTTTGATGTTTTTACCACCGTTTTTATTATTCTGGGCATTCCTCTCATCCTGGGGATGACCCTGGCCAGAGTTTTTCCGAATCTTGCGGACAAAGTCAGGAAACCGTTTAAGATATTTACCCTGGTATTTTTTGTTTTGATCGTTGCAGGCGCACTGGCGGCAAACTATAAAATTTTTTTCCAGGTCATCGGGCTGGTCGTGTTCGCTGTTTTTCTTCACAACGCGCTGGCGCTCAACATCGGCTACTGGACCGGGCGTCTGTTCCGCCTGGATGAGGGTTCCTGCCGGGCCGTCTGCATCGAAGTCGGCATACAAAACTCGGCGCTGGGGCTTATTCTTGTTTTTAACTTTTTTGGCGGCCTGGGGGGAATGGCCATCCTTGTCGCCTGGTGGGGCGTGTGGCACATCATTGCGGGTCTTGTCACGGCGTTTATCTTCACCCGTTTTGATGCTTCCCGGGGCACTGTCTGCGAGGCGTCCGGCCCTTGACAGGGCAGATTGACTACTCGGTCAGCCGTGTCGCCCCGGTGCTGTATTAAAAAATGATGACCCCAAAGCACAGGAATGGGCGCAGCTGACAATGAAAATCAAACAATATGCGTTCCAGTATGGCTATGGGACTTAAAGAGAGAAGACAAAGAGAAAGAGGGCAACGCCGGGAGCAGATTCTGGATGCGGCCCGGGCGCTGCTTTTTGAGAAAGGCCTCCACGCCACATCCATCAACCAGATCGCGAAAAAGGCCGAACTGGGAGTGGGCACAATTTATTTTTACTACAAAAGCAAGGAGGAGATATTTGCCGATCTCCAGGAAGAAGGCCTGGAGCTGCTTTTTTCCCGAATTTTCAAGATCTGCGACATGGATTTGGCGGCCGATGAAAAATTACGTGAAATTGGGCTGCAATACAGGCGTTTCAGTGAAGAGAACCGGGACTACTATGACATTATCAATTACTTTCTCGCTTCCCCGGGAATATTTTTCGCACCGAATTTAAAAAACAAAATTGATCGTCACGGCAGCTGGATTATCGGGCTGATCGTCGAAACGATTAACAGCGGCACACGGGACGGGTTGTTTCAAAGCCTCAACCCGCGCCGGGATGCTGTCACCTTCTTGGGTACCCTGCACGGCTTGACTCAATTTAGAAAACTCAGGGACACGGTTCTGGCCGGCGACAGCCATAAAGAGATAATCAGTCATGCGGTGGATCATTTTATCAACGGATTGCGGGACAGAATGAGCTAAATAGCGCTCAAGGCAATAAGTTGAAAATGATACAAGCCGTCACCACGGGTGCCTTGAAAAAAAGGCAGACTTCGATTTATCGAAAGCTGCCCGATGTTCAACTCTCATAGCTCTGGGCTGGGCGGCCTGATTGACGGCGACAACCGCTGGGAATCCGAATGCGCCGGAAGGGCTGAATTTATGAACCCCCGGAAGCCCGGCACAGGGGTTTGGAGCCAGTGGGGCCTTGCGTCGGGGCAATCATTGTTCTTGACTGTCGGAAAAATGACCATCTGCCGCCTGACAGACGTGCTTGGAAAAGCCAAGGCCGGCTGCGGCATAAACATTGTAAGCGGCATGGGCGCCGGCCTGCTTTAATTCTTCGACTTGATCGTCAAACATGGCGATGGCGGCGATTTTTCCGTCAAATTGCCTTTGCGTCAGCTCTTTTATTGCGTTCATGTTGGCGGTATGCTCCGGCATGGCCAGAATCACCAGCCGAATCTTGCCCTGACCACCTGCAAAAGCCCGTTCCCAGAAATCGACGTCGGTGCAATCTCCGACAATCACGTTGCGTCCGGCCTGGCGGTGTTTCTCGACAACCTCACCATCGAAATCGATCCCGATTACCACTTCACCGTATTTTTGGCGCATGTCATCGTAGGCCGCCGTTCCGATCCTGCCGATGCCGAAAACGGCGATTTCGGCATTCCCCGGTTCGATGGGCTGGTCATCGGGGCGCCGGATTTTGGTTTCAAAAGGCTTCAGGCGCTTTGCCCAGCGATCATAGAGACGATGGGCCGCCGCGTTCAGCGGTGATGCCAGAATAAACGTAATGGAAAGTGCGATGGCAATCGTAACCAGCCACTCGGGACCGATCCAGCCGTTTTTGACTCCCAGAGAGCCGACAAGCAACCCGAATTCACTGTAATTGGCGAGACTCATTGACGTTAGCAGAGAGGTGCGGGCCCGCAGTTTGAATCGTGTTAAAAGCAAAAAAAACAGGGCGACTTTGAAAACGACCGCTATTGTCAAAAGGCCGGCAATCCCGAATGCCTGGAGGGTTGGCGCGCCGGACAGGCCGATTTCGAGAAAAAAACCGACCAGAAACAGATCTTTAATGCTCAGCAGGGCTTTGGACATTTCTTCCGCCT
>JAOZPY010000229.1 GCA_029932495.1 Desulfobacterales bacterium | reverse complement strand
ATATAGTTTATCATCGGGGAGATATTTTCCGGTTGATCCGGTAAAAATCTTCGCGCCATGGCGCGCAGCCTCAACGCCGCTTTTCTAGTTTTCAGCCGCCATCCCGGCACCTGCAACGGCAGCCCGAAGTTGGTCTTGGTGGGCAGCGCGAAAAGTCGGGGATAGACTTCCAAGAGTATCTTTTTATAGAGTTCCTGCCTGTGCCGATAGCGGTTTGGTACCCCGAGGATAAAATTCACCCAGTCGGGGTGGAGAAAAGGGGTTTTTGTATCGTCGCAGCCAAAAAGTACAAGTGGTTTTATGTAATCCAACTGACGAAGATTAAAGTCAAGCTGTTCATCCAGGGTGAGAAACCCAGGGTCCAGCCACGGTTTTTCCGGCAGCAAAGCCTCGGGCCGAAATTCAGCCGGATTCAGTTTGATCGAGGCCGCAAAACGCTCCCGGTCGCAAAATTTCAACAAAGCCTCGCCCCAGGATTTACTTTCCTTAACAGGCAGGTGAGACCCGGACAGGGGGTCACCCATAAAACCGCTCCAGCAGGTGGATGAGCTGGTAAAAAATTTCGTCATCCGGGAAAAAAGAAAGGTCTCAAAAAGAGGCAACGGCCGGCCAACCCCGGCCGCGCAGGCGATGAGCTCATCCTGGTTCCAGACAATTTCGTCCAGGTTTACCTGCAGACAGCGGACGCCGGCGGCCACGGCTATCTGCTGTCCGATAATAAAATCGTAGGTTCCCGGCACTCCAAAAACTATCGCGGTTATATTAGAGCTTTGGGTATGCTCCTGCAGAAAGGCAAGGATTGCCCGGGAATCAAGACCGCCGCTCAACGGGACCAAATGCTGGACTGGAGTTTCAATTTCAGCAATTGTGTCGGCGAAGGCCTTTTTTAATTTCACCGCCCCCAGCCGGATAAGCTCCTTCTCCGGCAATCCGGCGATTCCGTTATTCCGTCCGGGCTTTCCCTGGCCGGTCAGGGAAAGTGCACTTTCAGGATCAGGAAGATAACCGAAATGAAGATACTGTTGAATTCTCCGTTTGACCTTCGACATTCCAATTCCTCGTTCTACCTTCCCCAAAATCAGCTTTCACCCTTCTGGAAGAGCGCTACCAGATGGCGGCCGTCATCCCTGGTCGCCCGGGCTATCCGTTTCTGCAGCAGTCGCCACAGATACCGCCGGGCAACCCGGCTGTTCAGCGTCCACCAGCGGTTGTTAAACAGACGCAGCAGCAATTCAAAAAAATGGTGGTCTCGATAGATATAGTCGGCTTTGAGCAGTTCGAACGGAGCGCATCGCAGCTGCTTTTGCAAAAGATCGATGGTATAATGGCGGTAGTGCTTCGGGTTAACCGGGAGCACGGTTGTCGGCACCGAAACAAGCAGCCGGCCGCCGCTCTCCACCCGGCCGCTCAGCTCCATGATGAAATTAGTGAGCTGGTCATCGGGGATATGTTCAAGGACTTCGATCACGGTTACCAGGGCAAATTTTTTTTTAATCTTACCGAGAGCGGTACAGCGATATTCGATCTGAGGATGAAAGGCCCGGGCAAAGCCGATGGCCCGCGCAGAAAGGTCAATCCCCAGCCGTTCCTCGATGCTATCGTCCAGCATGCCGAGAAAACGGCCATCCCCGCAGCCGACATCGAGAATTGATGCCGGCGAGAGCCGCTCCACCTCCGCCACAATATAACTCAGATAGCAGAGATACTCCAGGCCCCAGGGGAGAACCCGCCCAGTGAGAGGAACCCCGTCGGCGACAAAATGCGGCAGATAGTGATAGGGAAACACATACTGCTCGTTTTGCCGGGAAAATTTATCTTTCATCTTTTATTCCCGCGGCCGTAGCTGCGGCCAGGGTCCGGCGGATAAAAAAGATCATCATCGAAGACCAGACAAGATAGTAGACCACATAGCTCGCCGCCGCGCCGCAGACGCCGTAATGTATAGTAAACAGAGGCAGGACGGCGAAATAGAGCCCGGTGCTGCCGAGATGGGTGAAAAACGACAGCTGCGGCTTTCCCATGG
The DNA here is from genome assembly GCA_029932495.1 of Desulfobacterales bacterium. Taxonomy (GTDB): domain Bacteria; phylum Desulfobacterota; class Desulfobacteria; order Desulfobacterales; family JAFDCJ01; genus JAFDCJ01. Next base: position 3,264 of record JAOZPY010000229.1, on the reverse strand, counting down.
CCAGCAGGGCCGGCTGCAGGGGAAAGCCGGAAACCGCGATAACCATGGCCAGCATATACCAAACCAGGACCGGTTGGCTGCCGATAAAAGCCTCACCCATGGTCAGCGCCAGCACAAACTTACCAGAAAAGAGGATAAAAAACCAGACAAACAAGGAAAAAAATCCGGCCAGCAGGCCGGGCAGCAGCAGCAGCTGTTTAAACCGGCGAAACTTTTGTGCCGCCCACAAGCCGGCCAGTTCCGGATAGATGGATTGATAGAGCGGGTCGGAAAATCTCCCCAGGATACCGGCAAACTGTTTGGCGACCTTGTATAAACCGGCGGCCGCGACTCCGGCCAGGCCGCCGACCAGCAGGGTATCCAGCTCACGCGAGCTCATGCGGATGGAGCTGTTCAGGTTGGTCGTCCAGACGAAGCGCCACAAACCGGGAAAGCGGCGGCCGATCCCGGCGGTTGAACTCGAAAATATCCACCGATAGCCTTCTTGCCGCAGCAGGCGCCGGCTGACGGCATAGAGAAAGAGGTTGGCGAAAATATCGCTGGTTATCCAGATCAGCAAAAAGGTCCACAGGCCCGCTTTACCGTACCAGGCAATCGCAACCGCGATCAGTTTCAGGCTCGAGGTTGCCATCTGCTGGCCGGCAAAAAGATGGAAGCGGTCAAACAGGCGCAGCACCGCGGTCGGCGTCCCCGAGAGGTGAAAAACGATGACCAGGCTGTAAGCCATAGCCATGGTTATGGCTTCGGGCTTGATAAACTGCCACCAGAGCAGGAGTTTCAGCCCCAAAAGCGCCGCTCCGGCGGCGATCAGGGCGGTTATGCCATCCAACAGGAAGCCGAATTTTACCAGGGATTTAAAATCTTTTTGCTGGTGGCCGGTCAGGGCCTGGGCGCCGTATTTGATCAGCGCCTGCCAGGATTGAAAGTTGAAGAGTACGTCAACCACGGTGACATAGGCTTGAATCAGGGCCAGAAGGCCGAGTTTCTCCGGGCCCAGGGCGCGACCGGTCAGGGCCAGGGAGCCCAGCCCGAGGATCGAGGCCCAGGTATTGCCGGTTAAAAGAATGCCGGCATTTTTGCTCAGGCGGCGGAAGACGGGGTTCACGGATTATGGCCGGTTTATCACTGTAGATAAGAAGATGTTTTAATCACCACCCGTTCGCTACGCTTTCTAGAGAACACAGAGCACAGAGGCAAGCAAGCAGGTTCTTTGCCAACAGTTACGTTAAAAAGAGCCGGACGCTTAGAAAGCATCCGGCTCTTTCAGGTTCGGGTTAAAGGTATATACGTCTCAGCGGTATATACTATTTTGAGAATCCCTGTCCAGCGGCGTTGGCAACCGGGCTGCGGGTGTCGTAGGTCGTGGTCGGCCGGTAGCCGAGATCGCTCCAGACATAGGCCTCTATCATCGACTGGGAATTACCGGAGTTCATGGTCACGGTAGCGGTGAAGATATCGCCGCCGGTCCAACCGCTGGCATCATCTACAATGTCCAGGGCGGTATAGAATTTGGAACCATTGGCCGGGACGCCATCAGCACCGGTATACTCGACCGTGGCGGTCTCTCCGCTCGGCCCCATCAGTTCGATGGTGACATCAGCAGATTCACTGCCCTGATTGACCAGCCGCAGGACGGTATGCTTGTCCGTCTTGGCCAGCATGTAGGGAATCTTGGCCTGGTAGCCGTTTAGGGACCAGGTCGAGATTGTTGCGGCATTCCAATCGTGGTCAGTATACTGGAGGTCGTTGAAGTTCAGATCGGCATCAAGAGTCCAGGTCCGCACGTCAATGGACCCATCGCCTTCCACTCCGATGTAGATGTCGTCAGTGTAGGAGTTGTTTTCCGGTACGGCTGTATCAACATCATCACCGGCGATGTTCTCAACCAAGGTAGTTGCCGTATCATAAGCAAAACCATAATTTGTTTCGTTAGTAGTCCCACTACCGCCATTTCCCATCTCGGCATAAACACGGTTGCTGCTATAATCCACCTCGCTGAGGTCGGTACTTGAGGTCAGGGTTAAATCCAGGCTGTCAGCCGCAACCAAAGTAATAAAATCTTCGATGCTGCCATTAGCATCATTGCTGAAAGTATAGGTACCGGCGGCGGCGGTCAGGTCGGTGTCGTTCGCGCTTGTTATGATGTCACCTGCTACTCCTTCTTCGACAAATGCAAATCTGGAGCCGGCGGCGGCATCCACATCGACCACCGAGGTTCCGGCGTTGGCTACAGCAAAATCGAACTGGGTTTCGGTTCCCATAATATAGCCGATGCAGGTAGCTGCACCGATGGCAACCCCGCCACTGGTTACCGCGGAAACCTGCACGTACACATTGACACCAGCAGCGGTACCAAGGGGGATACGCAGAACCGGGTTGTCAGTGTCGTTATCAATGACACCATCACCACCATCTTCGGTACTGGCGGTGCTGCTGACCAGAACCATCTGCATGCCGGTAGGCAGAACCAGGCCGTTGTTGACCCGCAAGGTAACGGTGGTAACCCCGTTGGTGCTATCAAGGCTGCCGAAGTTACTGGCGATCTCGACAACATCGAGATTGTCGGAATCATTATTAAAGTCACAGGCCCCTGCCGTGGGTTGTTCAGCGGCGGCCTCTTCAGCGATCAGGTAGGCATCACCGTCCATATAGCGGGCGTTATTGAAGGTAATCGTAATGATGTCACCGGCGTTCATCCCCCAACTGGCCTCAATACCGAGCTTGTCACCGGCGTCGACAAGGGGGTTATTACCAGCACCGACCGCATTGATCGTCTTAACCGCGTCATCCAGGTCAACGTCGTAATTTTGGGCGAATGATTCGGCGGCGATGGTGCGCTGACTGTAGGTGTAGGTTCCATTGGCGATTTCGGCTGCGGTTCCCAATGCAACCGTTGAAGCCCAGGCACCGGAAATGCCCACCGCAGTTACGAACAGAGCAACCAGCATCAAACTAAAAATTTTTCTCATCTCTTTTCCTCCTTCAGCTAATATTGATTTGTAATAAAACGCTGGCTCAACCTCTCCATTGAACCCGCAACATGCAACTAATAGAAGAACGACATTTTACTGAGGCATCACCTCCCCCATCGACTTTGCCGTGCTTATGTTGACCACTAGATTAAATCCATAATTTTAAAACACCTTGACAATTATCAATCCTCTCGGCAAATATCAGCCGACGAAACCGTTGTCAAGCATTATTTTAGCTAAATTAAGCGATTAGCGGTTAGCTATTAGTACCTTACTCCTGAAAGGCTGTCAT
>JAOZPY010000228.1 GCA_029932495.1 Desulfobacterales bacterium | reverse complement strand
AGGTTATTACCATGAGTGAGACCATCAGATTTGTTCAGGGCAATGAGGCCTGTGTGGAAGGGGCATTGTATGCAGGGCTTGATTTTTTTGCCGGTTATCCAATTACGCCTTCCACCGAAATTGCCGAACTGCTGTCAGCACGGTTGCCGCGCAAAGGTGGCCGGTTCATTCAGATGGAAGATGAAATTTCCTCCCTGTGTGCTATTATCGGAGCTTCTTTGACCGGCAGCAAAGTAATGACAGCCACCAGCGGTCCCGGATTTTCACTGATGCAGGAAGCGCTCGGCTATGCGGTGATGGCCGAAATCCCCTGTGTCATCGTCGATGTTCAGCGGGGGGGGCCTTCCACCGGAATTCCCACCCATGGCAGCCAAGGGGATATCAACCAGGCCCGTTGGGGAACCCACGGCGACCATTCCATTATTGCCATGACCGCATCCAACCACCAGGATGTCTTCGCCGTGACGGTGGAGGCGTTCAACATGGCCGAGACCTATCGGACCCCGGTCATTCTCCTGTTCGATGAAGTGGTGGCTCACATGCGCGAACGGCTGGTGATCCCTGAAAATGGCGAGATCCCCCTGGTGGATCGACTGCGGACGTCGGTCAAGGAAGGGGTGGATTATCACCCTTATCTGCCCCGAGAAGACGGCCGTCTTCCCATGTCGGATTTTGGCGGTGTCCACCGGTATAATGTGACCGGGCTGGTTCACGACATGTGGGGATTTCCCTCCGCAGAGCCGCGGGTGGCCCATGACTTGCTGCGGCATCTGGTGGATAAGCTGGAAAATCGCGCAAATCTGATTGCCCGCTATAAAGAATATTACCTCGAGGATGCGGAGCATTTATTGATTTCCTACGGTTCCGCCGCCCGTTCCGCTCGCCATGTGGTAGACAACCGGCGCCTGAGGGGGGAAAAACTCGGGCTGCTTGAACTGCAAACGCTGTGGCCGTTTCCCACCGACATTGTGCGCGAAAAATGCCGCGGAGCCAAATCGGTTATCGTTGTTGAACTGAACATGGGCCAGATGCTCCAGTCTGTGAAGCTGGCCGTTGAGCAGCCGGAAAATGTATTTCTGGCCAACCGCATTGACGGGGTTTTTATCACCCCCCAGGACATCCTCAATATTTTGCGGCTGATCCGGGGAAAGGGGGTTTGATCAATGGGAATCAAAGATTACCTGAGGGATCGATTTTTTCCACACCTGTGGTGCCCCGGGTGCGGCCACGGGACGATTCTCAACGGATTGCTGCAGGCCATTGAGAAATTAGGAATGAGCAAAAACGAAATCGTCATGGTGTCCGGTATCGGGTGCTCCGCCCGAATTACCGGTTATGTAGATTTTCACACCCTGCATACCATTCACGGCCGGGCGCTGGCCTTTGCCACGGGTGTGAAGATGAGCCGACCGGAATTGAATCTTATCGTACCCATGGGAGACGGCGATGCTCTGGCCATCGGGGGCAACCACTTTATTCATGCCGCCCGCCGCAATATTGATATTACGGCGATTGTGATGAACAATCGCATTTACGGTATGACCGGAGGGCAGTTCTCGCCCCTTTCGGGTCCCGGCATCATGGCCACCACGGCACCTTTTTCCAATATCGACAGTGGCTTTGATGTTGTTGAACTGTCCCGGGCTGCCGGGGCGACATTCGTGGCCCGCACCACCACTTACCATATCCAGCAAATGGCTGATATCCTCCGACAGGCCATTTTACATGAAGGCTTTTCCGTGGTGGAGATTTTAACCCAGTGTCCGACTTATTTCGGACGAAAAAATAAAGCCGGCGACGCCGCAGACATGGTCAGATGGTTCAAGGACAATACAACCCCCATCGGCTCGAAGGCCAAAAAGGAAAACCCGATGTTGATGGAGCGTGGTATTTTTGTACAGGAGGAAAAACCGGAATACTGCGCCGAGTATGATAAAATCGTAAATCGGGCGATGAAAGGCAGCTGACTATGGAAAGATGCAGGATGGTATTTTCAGGTTCCGGCGGCCAGGGAGTGATCACCGCCACCATTATTCTCGCAGAGGCCGCTGTGCTTTACGAGGATCTGAATGCTGTTCAGTCCCAATCTTACGGTGCGGAGGCGCGCGGAGGCGCCACGCGTTCGGATGTGATCATTTCGGACTCAACGGTTCATTATCCCAAAGTCATTCAACCCAATGTGTTGATCTGCCTTACCCAGCAGGCTTATAATAAATTTTTCACCATCATCCGTCCCGGCGGTTTGCTGATTACCGACACCCGCTATGTGAAAACCGAGCGCAAGGTGGATGCCCGACAGCTGGAGCTGCCCATGTACCAGAGTGTCATGGAAAAGATCGGCAAACCCATCGTTTTCAATATCTGCATGCTGGGGGCTGTGCTCAGCCTGACCAAGCTGGTCAGTCAGGACTCCATTATGAAAGTTCTTGAGACCCGCATCCCCCGGGATTTTCTGGACATCAACCGCCAGGCGCTCGAACTGGGAAGCTCTCTGGGTGAGGAATTCAAAACCTAGCTTGGTTTATACCCACCACTTTATCCTCGCTACCACAATCGGTCGGCATGTTCCCGGGGCAGGCCGGCTGCAAGTATTTTTTCTGCTGCTGCAGCGATATCATAGGATACATAGCGCAGTTCAACGGTATCCAACGGCACATCCCAGATAACGTATTTGGCGTGATGGCTGCCGTCGCGGGGCTGACCAACGCTGCCGATGTTGATGAGATACTTTTTGGGGGCTTCCAGCCGGGTGATACCCCGGGGCAATGGATGGGACTGCAGCAGCTGCTCGCTATAAACCAACAACTCCAGGGTGTGCGTGTGTCCGATAAAACACAGCCGTTGCTGCATTTGTTCGAGTGCCTGTTTTTTTTCATCTTCAGATACCTGGAACAGATACGTCAGGCAGGAGTCCGGTGGAAAACCGTGGACAAAGAGGCAGTTGTTTGAGATTCGGTAAGGTTCTAATTGTGCGATATAATCGATGGATGCCGGGCTGAGCATATCGCGGGTCATCATGACAGATTTGCTGGCCAGGGAATTGAACCAACTCAGGAAATCACTGTCATTGACGGCCAGTTCATGATTCCCCAGCACGGATGGTATGTTGCGGGCCCGGATTTCCTCAAGCACGCGTTCGGGTTCGGCGCCGTAGCCGATATTGTCTCCCAGGCTGATGATCGCATCCACGCGGCAATTGTCGATATCGTCCAACACACGTTGCAGGGCTTCCCAGTTTCCGTGGATATCAGAAATAACCGCCAGTCGCATGGAAATACATCCTTAATCTTGCAAAAATCCGAGGGCTTCATGCCCCATTAGACATGATTTGTCATGTTGTTTATGCAACGTTGAGGTCATCGGAGCAGGTTGATGTACAGGGTAATCAACCGGGTCCCAAAAAAAAGGTAAATGATGCTGCCGATGGCCAGAAAGGGACCAAAGGGCACGGCCAGCTTCATCCCCTGACGGGACTGCACCATAACGGCCAGCCCTGCCAGGGTACCCAGCAGTGAAGACGCAAAAATTGTAAACAGGACTCCCTGCCAGCCGACAACGGCGCCGATCATTGCCAGCAGTTTGATATCACCGCCGCCCATGCCGTCTTTTTTGGTGATCAGGTGATAGGTCCCGGCAACCAGAAAAAGACTGCCGCCGCCGACCAGAATGCCCAGCAGGGATTGGGTCCAGGTTATTTTCGGCAATAAAAAGCTGGCTATAAAAAAAAGCGGTATTCCTGAAAGAGTGATAACGTCTGGAATGATGCGATGATCCAGGTCGATAAAGGTTACCACCAGCAGGGCCGCAATGAAGATGTAATAGATAGGCGTTTCGATGGTCAGGCCGAATTTGAGATAGGTCCCCAGCGCAAACAGCCCGCCCAGCAGTTCCACGATGGGATAGCGCAGTGCGATGGCGGCTCCGCAATGCCGGCAGCGGCCTTTGAGCCACAGGTAACTCAGCACCGGGATGTTATCGTAAAACCGGATTACGGTGTTGCAATGGGGACACGTGGATCGGGGGCGGACAAGGGATTGTGAATTCGGCAGACGATAGATGCAGACATTCAGGAAACTTCCAATGCACAGGCCCATGACAAAAGTGAAAATTTCGATCAGATAAACAAATGTATTCAGTTGCAAGTCCAGGTCTCCACTTCGTTTTCATTTGCCGGTTGGGTGGCGCAAGGCGCTGAAACCAACTGCAATACTTATCTATTTTTACATGTTTCATAAAAAAAGCAAAGAAATATTGTCAAAAAAAATAAATGTATTATGTTCTAGAATTAACCCTATTTAACTAAACCAGGAGTACTCATGGCCGAAGCCGATAAAGACGATCTTATCAGTATCATTGCCGACGATGAAAAGGAGGCCCATATCCCCGGGATACTGCCCCTGATGCCGGTTCGCGACGTTGTTGTTTTTGCCGACATGCTGCTGCCGCTTTTCGTGGGCCGTGAAAAATCCATGCGGGCTGTGGAAGAAGCCGTTGAAAAAGAAGGCTTTTTGTTTATGGCCACCCAGAAAGACCCGGCCATTGAAAACCCCCATGCCGATGAAATATTTCGCACCGGTACGGTGGGGCGTGTTTTGCGAATGATGCGACTTCCCGACGGCGGTATCAAGATTTTGGTGCAGGGATTCAGCCGGGCAAAAATCGTGAATTATGTTCGCAAGCGTTCCATGTACCGGGTCAAGATCGAACTGATTGCCGAGCAAACGGTTGGAGAAGTCAACCTTGAAATTGAAGCCCTCATGCGCAATGTCCAGGAACAGTGCGAAAAAATCCTGACCCTGCGTGGCGAAATGACCGGGGAGATTGCCACGGTGCTGCAAAGCGTGGAAGAGCCGGGCAAACTGGCGGACCTGGTGGCCTCGAATTTAAGGCTTAAAATCGAGGACTCCCAGAAACTGCTTGAGATAACCGATCCGCTGAAGCGTCTGCGCCAAGTCAATGATCTGCTGTCGCGTGAAGCCGAGCTGTCCGTTATGCAGGCGAAAATTCAATCCGACGTCAAGGATGAAATATCCAAGAATCAACGGGATTATTTTCTGCGTGAACAGGTGCGTGCCATCTACCGGGAACTTGGTGAACAGGATGACAAGGCTCTGGAGCTGGACGACTATGAGAAGAAGATCAAACGCGCCCGAATGCCCAAAGAAGCCCGGAGCGAAGCCCGTCGCCAACTGAAACGGCTGGAACAGATGCATCCGGAATCAGCCGAATCCACCGTGGTTCGCACTTACCTGGACTGGCTGGTGGAGATGCCCTGGAACAAATCATCCAAGGACCGTATCGAT
>JAOZPY010000227.1 GCA_029932495.1 Desulfobacterales bacterium | reverse complement strand
ATGCAGATAATAAAAAAGGGGCCTGAGCCCCTGTAATGATTATGGTAGGCGGTGCAGGATTTGAACCTGCGACTTCTACCGTGTGAAGGTAGCACTCTCCCACTGAGTTAACCGCCCGAATCGTTGTCGGTTTTTAAATAAAAGGTTTGTGGCCTTAAATCAAGAACTTTTTTGCGAATTTCCATCCGTATGCGGTGGTAAATCCGCCGGCGTTTGGACATCGGCTTTGCGCAGGCTGTCCAGGGGAGCCTGGACTCCGGAAGGGGTAACGGCCGTGGCCGGCACTTGGTCGCTGGACTCCGGGGCGCTGTCATCACCGGCGGAAACCTCCAGGACCTGCGGGTCGGCCGATTTTTCCAGGGAGGCCGCCAGCTGCGCTTCGACGCCGGACGTGCCAAGCTCCTGGATTTCCTTGGGAGTCGGCAGATCCTTAAGGGATTTCAGGTCGAAGACCTCCAGAAAGCGCCTGGTGGTGGCATAGATCAGGGGCCGACCGGCGATTTCTCTGCGTCCCAGCACCCGGATCAGCTTGCGCTCCAGCAAGGCGCGCAAAACGCCGCCGCAGTCCACTCCCCGCAGATGCTCGATATCGCTGCGGATAATCGGCTGTTTGTAGGCGATGATCACCAGGGTTTCCAGGGCCGCCTTGCTCAGACGCAGCGGTTTGGGCTGAATGAGTTTTTTGATCCACTGGTTGTATTCGGGGCGGGTGCGAAACTGCCAGCCACCGGCGACCGGGTGCAGGTAAAATCCGCCCTGGCGGGCATTGTGTTCTTTGGCGATAGCCTCCAGGGCTTCACGGATTTCCCCGCTGGGCGCCTGGTCAGTCAGAATCCGTTTGAGACGGTCCACCGAAAGCGGCTCTTCGGCCATAAACAGTAAACTTTCAATGATCGGTTTTATGTTGTCCATGCTCATAAATAAAATATTCGTATAATTCCGGTGGATACATGCTGGGCGACCCGGACCAGGGTCAACCGGACCATTTCCAGAATCGCCAGGAAAGTGACAATGATTTCATGTTTGTCCGGATGATCGGAAAACAGTTCGTCAAATGTAACACTTTCTCTGGTTTCAAGAATGTCCACCAGTTGGGAGATTCGATCTTTAACACTGATTTCATCCGCCTCAAATTCCACCTGATGATCCTGCGGGATTCTTTCCAGTATTTTCTGGAAAGCATCAATCAGTTCGAACAGGCCAATTTTGACAAACCCATCGTCGTCATCGGCCATAAAACCATGCCGGTCCGGCGTGCGGCTAAAAGTTTTTTCACCCAGCAGGTTGCGCTCTGCCAGCTGGTCGGCTGCCGATTTCATGCGCAAATATTCCAGCAACGGCCGGGTGATCTCCTGCCGCGGATCTTCCTCGAGATCTTCATCTTCGTGCACCGGCAGCAGCATGCGTGATTTGATCTGGGTCAGGGTGGAAGCCATGACAATAAAATCCCCGGCAAACTCGATGTTCATGGATTTCATCCAGTCCAGATATTGCAGGAACTGTTCGGTGATCAGCGCAATGGGGATATCATAGATATCCACTTCATTTTTTTTGATCAGATGGACCAGCAGGTCCAGGGGGCCTTCGAAAATTTCATCAAGCTGGACCTGATAGGGTTCCGTGGTCATATTCATCAATATTAATTTTCTGAAATTGTCAAGGCATCGAGTTCGGCCGGGATTATAGCTGCATCGCCTCCCGGACACGTTCCATGGTCTGTTGCGCCGTTGCGCGGGCCCGGTTGTTGCCCTCGGCTATGATTTCTTCCACCATCCCGGGACGCTGTTTGTAATAGGCGCGTTTTTCCCGGATAGGGGCCAACGACTGGGCCAGGTTGCGCGCCATTTCCCGCTTGCATTCAACGCAACCAATTGCGGCCGTTCGGCACTGGGTTTCAATTTGGCGGACGGTATCCGCCGGGGTGTAAAGCTTGTGAAAATCAAACACGTTGCATATATCCGGATTGCCCGGGTCGCTTCGCCGTGCACGCTGGGGATCGGTGATCATGGTAGCGACCTTGGAAAGGATTTCATCGGGGCTGTCCGATAAAAAAATGGCATTGCCATAGCTTTTGCTCATTTTGCGCCGGTCCGTGCCCAGGATTCTGGGCGTTTGAGTCAGGATCGTTTCAGGTTCCGGAAACACCTGGCCGTATAAGTGATTGAAACGTCTTGCGATTTCCCGTGTAATTTCCACATGTGGTGCCTGGTCGACACCCACCGGAACTCCCTGGGGCCTGTAGATAATGATGTCGGCTGCCTGGAGCACCGGGTAGCCCAGAAAGCCGAAGGTGGACAGGTCTTTGTTGCTCAGGGCGCCGATCTGCTCTTTATAGGTCGGGTTGCGTTCCAGCCAGGGGACCGGCGTGATCATCGAAAGCAGCAAAAAAAGTTCGGCATGCTCCTTGATGCTGGACTGAACGAAAAGCGTACTTTTTTCCGGTGTCAGACCGGCACTGAGCCAGTCGAGCATGATCTGTCGGCGATAATCCTTGATGGACTCCGTATTTTCATAGTCGGTGGTCAGAGAGTGCCAATCAGCGATGAAAAAATAGCAGTCATATTCGTCCTGCATTTTGACCCAGTTTGCCAGCGCCCCCAGCAGGTTGCCCAGATGCAGGGGGCCGGTGGGGCGCATACCGCTTAAAATTCGCTTTTTTTGAGCCATGAAACGCTGTTATCCTTTCTGTAGATCTCCAAAGTTGGTTATCATAGCAAATTCTGTTGTTCGTGCAAACCGAAATCGCAGCCCGGATATTTTATGTGGCAGTGTGGTTTTTCGCATAATTGCGGGCAAAATCAATTTCATCTTTGCGGCTTTTCAGCCGGCCGTCAAGCCGGGCATTTAAAACCGCCTGCAGGATTTCCCGATATACAGGCCCGGGGGCAAGTCCAATTTTTTTCAAATCCCGGCCCTTGATACGAATGTCCACGCGACGCAGCTCGGTAAAGTAGTGGGAAATCGCCTTTTTGGCCGCCTTGCGTTTTGTCAGCGCCATCATATATAGAATCAGCTCCGTTCTGAAAACGGCCAGGCGCTGGTAAAGCGTACTGTTGATCACCGGCAGGTTGCGTTCCAGCCACAACAAGCAGCGCTGGGCTTCGAAACGCTCGGTACAGAACAGTTTATGCAGATCCGGCGTCAGTTCAAACCGCGTGCAGATTTCCCGGCACTGGTCGGCATCGCAATCTTGAATCAGGGCTAAAAAATAAATGACCCATCTTTTATAGGATTCATCCAGAAAAAGCAAATCGTGCCAGGATAAAACTTTTTTCACCGCATTGAGCAGTGCCAGAAAGTCTTTGTCGAATTTTATGGATGGGTGAATCACTTTTAACAGGTTGAAATCATTCAGGCGCGAGAGGGCGGCCGCGGGATTTTCCTCTTCCAGGATCAGCCGCAGTTCGGTGAACACGCGTCGGCCGCTCAGTTCTCTAAAAAAATCCATGGAAACGGCATTTTGGATCAGTCCGGCTGTCAATTTACCAATAGTAAAATCAAAACGTTGTTCAAAGCGGATGGCGCGAAAGACCCGCGTCGGGTCTTCAACAAAGCTCAGATTATGCAAGACCCGGATGATTTTCTCCTTGATATCTTTGCGGGCGGCGAAAAAATCGATCAGGGTGCCGAATTTATCCGGGTTGAGTCGGATGGCCAGGGTGTTGATGGTGAAATCCCTGCGAAACAGGTCCAGCTTGATGGAACTCATTTGCACCACCGGAAGGGCAGCCGGGAACTTGTAATACTCCATGCGTGCCGAGGCCACATCAATTTTAAATCCATCGGCAAAGACGATCACGGCAGTGCCGAATTTTTCGTGGGTATGCACCCGGGCACCAACCCGCCGGGCATACTCTCGGGCAAATAAAATTCCGTCGCCCTCGATGACGATGTCCACATCCTCATCGCTGCGGTATAAAAAAAGATCCCGGACAAACCCGCCGACCACAAAGGCGCCGTAACCGAGTTCGTCTGCTACCGCACCGATTTCACGCAATATTTTGATCAGACGTTTGGGCAGCCGTTCTTTCATAAACCGCATGACATTGCGGGTGCGGGCTGGATTCTGATCTTCCCGATCGTCGGGGGACATTTCCGGGCTTTGCCGGGACTGGCGCACCAGGATATTGAGCAGATCGGTGCGGGTGATAACGCCGGCGATGCGTCCTTTTTCCATCACCGGCAAAATCCGTTGCTTGTGATCAATGATCTTGTGCTGGATCTCAACGAGATCGGCATCCGCTTCAACGGTGGCTACTTCGTTGGTCATGTATTCGCGTACCGGGACTTCTTCCAGTTTGTGGTAAAGCGCTTTTTCAATGACCTGGCGGGTGATGTAGCCGATCAGTTTCTCATCATCTTTTGCTTTTTCACAGACCAGCAGGGCATTTACGTTATAGCGGGTAATGGTGGTTTCGGCCTGTTTGCAGGAGACGTCCGGGCGGATTGAAATTGCCGGCGAGGACATCAGGTCGCGGGCCAGCCGGCGGGCCTTGATTCTGGCGTAGAGGATTTCCAGCAGAAGGGTTTCGGTTTGTGCCAGGGTTTTTCCTTTGATGCTGGCGGCCGCGGCGTACGGGTGGCCGCCGCCGCCCATGGCAGATAAAATCGTGCCCACATCCACTTCGGTGGTCCGGCTGCGGCCCACCAGATAAATTTTATTTTCCATGCGCGCCAGAGCGAAAATGGCATTCAGGTTTTCCATTTTCATCATTTTTTGCACCAGAAAGGCAAAATCGGGCATATATTTTTCGGTGGTCACGCTGGTGACAATAATGTCGACGCCATTGATATAGTAGCGGTTGGTGGCCTGGATCATATCATTTAAAAGAACAACCTGTTCCGGGCTCAGCTCCCGGGCAATTAAATCCGAGACCACATTCAAATTGGCGCCTCTGGACAGCAGGAAGGCCGCAGCCAGAAAGTCGCGTTGTGTCGTGGATGCAAACGTGAAAGAACCGGTATCTTCGTATATTCCGAGGCACATGATGGTGGCTTCATCCGCAGATAAATCAATATTTCTTTCCCGGATGATTTCCGTTAGAATCGTCACGTTGGCCCCGGTCGCGCCATGTACTTCCACGTTGCCTTTGATGTCGTTGCCCGTGGCCGGATGATGGTCATAGATATGGATGTCCACGCCGGGGCGGTTGAGAAGTTCATTCAGGCGGCCGATGCGGTTGGGTTGCCGGGTATCCACCAGAACCAGCCGTTTGATCTTTGCAAAATCGATTTCGTTGATGTCCACCATGTTGAACAGGTAGGCCATGGAGTTGATGAAAAAATTTTTCAGATTTTTTTCCT
>JAOZPY010000226.1 GCA_029932495.1 Desulfobacterales bacterium | reverse complement strand
TGATCGTCGGATTGCTGATTGTAAGTGCCGTATAAATCGTCGGCAGCTTGCCCTGCTCAAACTCCACGTCAACGACGGGCCCCATAACCTGGACGATTTTACCAATGTTTTCTCCCATCTAAGAACCTCCAATTTGTTCGTTGTTACCCTTTAAATTATATTTTTTTCAAAAACAATCTGAATCGATCCTGCCCAAAAACATGATTGAAAATCATTTACCCTCTAAGCGCCTCAGCCCCGCCGACAATATCCATCAACTCGGCAGTGATGGCGGCCTGCCGGGCCTTGTTGTAAACCAGGGTAAGGTTTTCCAGCATGTCTTTGCAGGCCTTGGTCGCGTTGTCCATGGCCATCATGCGGGCGGCATGCTCACTGGTGGAAGTCTCCAGCAAAGCGCTGTACAATTGAACATAGACGCTTCGCGGCAGCATTTCGCCCAGCAGCTCGTCAGCAGAAGGCTCACAGAGGTGCTCGGGCAGATAGGCACCATCGGCCGTTTTTTCCTCTTCGCCGGCGGATTCAATGGGGGGTACCGGCAAAACCTGTTTGAGTACTGGGACCTGTCGGGCCATGCTGACAAACTCCGCATAGATCAGGTAGACTTCGTCGTAGTCGCCATCCAGAAACCCACCCACCAGCTTGCGGCCGGTCGCCGAAGCCACATTAAAACTGAAATTGGCCCCCACCACCCCGACATGCTCGCCGTCAATCTGCAGCTTGTTTTTCCGGCCCCAGTCGCGCCCCTTCTTACCGAAAAAGGTAAAGGACAAAGACAGCTTCCCACCGGCGGCTTTTTCCTGCATAAAGGCTTCCGCCCTTTCGATCAGGTTGATGTTAAAACCACCGCACAGCCCTCGATCGGAAGTACACAGGATCACATGAATATTGCGGACATCTTCCCGGGGCACCAGCAGCGGACTGGCATCATCCCCGGCTCTTTCGGCCAGATGGCCCAGGACTTCGGCAAACTTGCCGGCATAGGGGCGAAATGCTTCCATGTTGGTTTGGGCACCCCGCAGGCGGGAAGCAGCCACCATGTTCATGGCCTTGGTAATTTGCTGGGTCTTTTTTACCGCTCCGATTTTATTCTGGATATCTTTTAATGTTGTCATACACAATCAGCCCTTTAACGCACTGTGATGGGTTGGATGCCAGCAGCCACCAGTCGCCCCGCCTGATAAAGCCGTCAACGGCCGGGCCGGTGAAATATTGCCGAACCGTCCCTAACTTTTAATGGTATCCTTGAATTCCTCATGGTAGGCCTTCAAGGCCTCTGCCATCTGTTTATCCAATGCATCGTCAATGGCCATTTTTTCCTTGAGGTCCGTAAAAATCTGGGAATACCGGTCCTCGATGAAGGCATACAGTCCGGCCTCGTACTTTTCCAGCACGTCGACGGGGTAGTCGTCAAGGAAGCCATTGGTTCCGGCATACAGAATCATGACCTGTTTTTCCACCGGCAGCGGCTGATACTGCGGCTGTTTAAGAATTTCCACCAGCCGGGCGCCCCGGGTAAGCTGACGCTGGGTGGCCTTATCCAGATCACTGCCGAAAGCCGCGAAGGCTTCCAGTTCACGATACTGGGCCAGGTCCAGTCGCAGGGTGCCGGCCACCTGTTTCATGGCTTTTACCTGGGCGGAACCACCAACGCGCGAAACGGACAGGCCGACGTTGATGGCCGGTCGGACACCGGCAAAAAACAGGCCGGGTTCCAGGTAAATCTGCCCGTCGGTAATGGAAATCACGTTCGTTGGGATATAAGCGGACACGTCACCGGCCTGGGTCTCAATAATGGGCAGCGCGGTCAGCGATCCGGCACCCAATTCGTCATTGAGCTTGGCGGCCCGCTCCAGCAGACGGGAGTGGTTGTAAAAAATATCGCCCGGGTAAGCTTCACGGCCGGGCGGACGTCTGAGCAGCAGGGAGACCTGACGATAAGCGGCCGCCTGCTTGGACAGATCATCATAAATAATCAGGGCATGCTGCTTGCGGTCGCGAAAATATTCTCCCATGGCGCAACCGGCATAGGGTGCGATGTATTGCAGGGTTGCCGGATCACTGGCACAGGCCGACACGATGGTAGTATATTCCATGGCGCCGTGCTTTTCCAGAACCGCATGCACCTGGGCCACCGTCGACTGTTTCTGCCCACAGGCCACGTAAATACAATAGATGTCGGTATCTTTCTGGGCTAAAATCGCGTCAACGGCGACAGCGGTTTTGCCGATCTGCCGGTCACCGATGATCAATTCCCGTTGGCCCCGGCCCACCGGCGTCATGGCATCGATGGCTTTCAAACCTGTATAACAGGGTTCATGAACGCTTTTACGGGCAATAACACCGGGCGCGACGACTTCCACACGGCTGAAGTCCTTGGCGTCGATGGGGCCCTTGCCGTCAAGGGGCTCCCCCACGGCGGAGACCACGCGGCCCAGTACCGCTTCGCCCACCGGGACCTGGGCGATCCGTCCGGTGCGTTTGACCAGATCCCCCTCTTTGATATGAATGTCTTCGCCCATGATGGCAATACCCACGTTATCTTCTTCAAGGTTGAGTACGAGTCCCAGGATACCACCAGGGAACTCGACGAGCTCCAACGCCATCGCGTTGTCAAGTCCGTAAACCCTGGCAATGCCATCGCCCACCGACAAGACCACACCCGTCTCGCTCAGCTCAACTTTCTTGTCGTAGTCCGTGATCTGTTCCTTAATAATCTGACTGATTTCTTCTGCTCTTAGTTCCATTAGGCACCTTCACCCCTTTTTAATAAAGATTCTCTCATGTTGAGTAATTGGGTTTTGATACTCCCGTCCAGAACAAGGTCGCCAATGCGGCTGACAATGCCGCCGATGAGACTCGGATCCTGTTCAACCTCCAGAATGATATCCTTACCTGTCTTTTGTGACAGGGTGCCACGAATCTTTTCAATGGTTTCGGATGAAAGCTCGGTGGCCGAAACCAGGCTGGCCCGTGCGATGCCCTTCAACTCATCGGCCAGCTTTTGATAAAAATCGTTGACGCTCTCCAGAAAAACAAACCGCCCCTTATCGAACAGCAGGATCAAAAAAGATTTTATCACCGGCGAAAGTTTCAGTTTCTCGATGACGGTCTGTAAAACTTTTCTGCGACCGGCCACATCATAAAGAGGATTGGAAATGGCGTGCTTGAGGGCGTCCTGGCTTTCGATCAGCCCGCAAAATTCGGCCAATTCCTTGCGATAGGTTTCCGTCTGGCCGTCTTCTTTTCCGATCAGCAACAGTGCCTTGGCGTAACGTCTTGCAATCGCTAAATTTTTCATCCTGCCACCACCTTCTCCAGGTACTCATCAACGATTTTATCCTGATCCTGCGCCGTGATCTTTTCCTTGATGATCTTTTCAGCCTCCACCAGAGCCTTTTCAAAAATATCGGCCTCCAGCTTCAACTTGGCCTGTTCAAATTCTTGATCAATATTGCGACGGGCCTGGATCTTAAGTTTTTCGGCCGCCGATTCGGCCTCCTTTAATATTCTGGCCCTGGCTTCCTCGCCCTGCTTGATATAATCGGCAATGATTTTTTCAGCCTCTTTTTCCAGGCGGGATAATTTTTCATTGTACTCGGCCAGCTTTTTTTCGGCTTCATCCTTACGGGCTTCCAGATCCGCCAACTGGTCTTTGATTCCCTGGGTGCGTGATTTCAGCGCCTGGGACAAAGGCTTGCGCAGCACAAAGCCGAGGGCAACAGCCAGAACCACAAAATTGATTACCCGGTAGGTATCGGTTGGCACCCACCCTCTGGAACCACCGCCTTCACCGCCGGAAGAGGCCGGTACTGCTGCCGCGAATAAAACGCAAATCAACAGCACAAGGAGAAAAACAGCAACTGAGCTTCTAAACCGCCGATGCGACCGGCCGGAACCACGAATCTTCATTAAACCGTCCTCCCCAAAATTTTTTGACTGATTTGGCTGGCAAAATCACCAATCTCTTTTTCCAGGCTTTCTCTTACCACGACAGCATCTTTTTTGATTTTTTCCCGCAAATCGGCCAACTCGGCCTGGGCCTGTCGGTTGATTTCGGCGACAACGCGCTTTTCCTCATCGGCGGCCTGTTGTATCAAGGCCTCCTTTTCCTGCAAACCCTTGACCCGCGCTTCTTTTATACCCGCGGCAAAGGACTGGTCCTTTTCAACGGCATCCTTGTCGGCCATCTCGATGGACAACTCCAGTCCCTGCATTTTTTCTTTGCGCTGGATTAGGATCTTACGGATGGGTTTGTACAGCAGAAGGTTCAATATCCAAATTGACAGCAAAAAATTGACGATCTGGATGACGACCGACCCGTCGGGGATAACAACGACACCTCCGCCGGATTCTCCGGACGATGCCAGGCAGATTTGAGGAATGAGAAAAAGCATTGCGCCGGCAAGTGAAGTGAGAACGTACGGAGCCCTTCTGCGCCACACATTGGAAAAATTCATCGAACGCACCTCCATGCACCCCTGAAAAAGCAACCAGGCAGTTTGTTTTCGAACATTTTCCTTGCAAGCGTATTTTCTACTTGCGGCGGTCTATACCATCCAGCATAATGAATTGTCAAAGGTTTTTTGAAATTTTTTGCGGATATCCCCCACAAAACCGACAGGCGGTGATGGACGCCGCCTGTCGAATCCTGCAGGCTGGAAATGTGGGATGTTCGCTGGGAATTATTTGGTGGGCCCGGAGCCGGTTGTGACCGCCGGAATTCTTTTAATGGAAGTTTCCGGCGCCTTTTTCATGGTACAAGTCCCATTGAAAATACCCCCGGGCTCAATGGAAATTACCGGCGCCTGCATGTCCCCGCCGACACGCCCGGGCGGAAACACTTCAATGCGCTCCACGGCGTCAATGCTACCGTTGAGCTTTCCCATGATCACCGCCGCTCCCACAGCCATATCGGCATCGACAACCGCCTTTTCCCCCACAATGACCGTGCCGTCTTTGCTGGTAATTTTTCCCTTCACCCGGCCGTCGACCCGGATGGTCCCTGCGAATTCTAGATTGCCTTCAAAGCTGGCATCTGCACCGATAAAAGTGGATATTCTGTCGTTCTTTCGGTCTTTTCTCATAGCGTTCGCTTTCTCATTTTATTGTTTTAATTATAAACATCGACGCTTATTGTTTGCCATGTTGTTTATGCAACATTAATCCAGCAGAAACCGCCGCATACTCACATTCAGCAACAAACCAATCCCGATGGCCGCAGTCAGCACCGAGGACCCCCCATAACTGATAAAAGGCAGCGGCACGCCGACCACGGGCATCAATCCCATGGTCATGGCGATATTTATGACCGCCTGCCC
>JAOZPY010000225.1:3111-5328 GCA_029932495.1 Desulfobacterales bacterium | reverse complement strand
CGGGTCTGGTTTTCATGGACCAGGCGCCAGCCGATGTTGTTGATCTGCGCCTTGCTCCGGTCCAGGCGCCGGGGATTTGACTGGATATAGGCCTTGACGTCTTTTAATAGGCGGCTTACCCGGATGCGGTAGGCTTTAAAATTCACCGCAGAGCCGTTGCGGAAGCGATATTCCAGCGCCGGTATCCGTCCGGATGGCTGGGTGGCAACCGGTTCAAAAGCGCCCCAATTGTCGAGGATTTGATGGATTCGCTGCCGGGCGTCGGATGAATTGTATTTTTTATAAATTTTCCAGTACGCCACCGCCTGATCGTATATTCTACGGTTTTCATAGATCCGGGCCAGGTCACGGGCGGCATTGCCAACATAGCCGTTATCCGGGCTCTGGAGGATTTGTTTAAACAAAACAATGTAATTAAATTTATCTGGAAGCGTGAACCGCTTCACACCGGTGGCCAACCTGGCCAATGTTTCGCTGTCTGTCAGGGTATGAACTTCGTAGCCCCGGAGTTCTTCCGGCAGTGAACTCTTATTCGGCTCCGACAGCCGGCGGGCGAAAAAAGGGCTGTAAGCCGCCAGGGTCTGCACGCCGAATTGGCTGTGCAGAAAAGTTGCAAAAATATATTTGACCCGGGCATCGAACGCGGGATTTAATTGGGCCGCATTTTCCAGCAGCCATCGCCAGCGTTCGCCATCGGATGCGGCTGATTCAAAACTTGCAGGAAGCTGATAAAAGATCGGCAGACCATCAGCATCTACCGGAGCGCCCAGGCTGTCCCCGCCATAGTTGTAACCATAACCGGGTTCATAGTCCGGCAGGCGGGTCAGGTCGGTCAGGTACTGCAGACGCCAAGGCTGGCGGTAGCCCTTGGTTTGAAATATGATGCCGGCGAACTGAAGATAGAAATTCGCAATTTCAGTTTTCGATGACTTGCGGATAACCAGATTCATCGCCCGGGTCATCAGCTGCAGAGCCCGCACGTGGTCACGCTGAACAGCGTTTACGAATTTGCCGCCGCCGCGGTGGGTGCCACGGTGAAATTGCCCGGCCACCAAGTATCCCTGATGGGTGTTCCGGCTGTAGCTGTCGGCCGCAGCCGCCAGCAGCCGCCAGTTGTCCGCATGCCTTGCAATTGTTTTCTCACGCAATTCGTCCAGTTCACAGATGCGATCCAGATTGCGCAGGCATTGCCATGCCTGGAGAAGGTCGCCGGCCACCTTTTGCGGGTCGTTTGCCATTTTGAGGCATAGTTCGCTGTAAAGCCGGCAGGCATCTTTCCAGTTGCCGTCCCGGAAGGCCTTTTGTGCCTGTTTGCGTACGGCCGTGTGATCGCTGCCGGCACCCGGTGAAGGCGTGGCGGTCAGTATCAGTAAAAACAGCACTGCCAGAATTTTTAGGGTTTTCATCTGGTGCATCCTTGAGTATGATGGTATATAAAAGATTGGGTACAGGGTTCAGGGCAAAAGGGAAAAAGCGATGAGGCCGGCAGGCTTTTTAAAGGATGCAATCCCTAAGCCTTATCTCTTCATAGCTTCACGGCTTTCCAGCCTTTTTTACCTTGTGATAGTGTATAAAGATCTGTGATGGGCTGTCAACGGATGGAAAGGGTTTTTCACATCAGTTTTACGATTTTTCATGTTAAATCACCAGGATTGCCCGTCTAATCGAAAACGAGAAAGGAACCTGCATGAAATCTCCGAAAATTAAAACAGCGCTGCCCGGGCCCCGGGCCAAGAAGCTGATTAAACTGGACAAAGCTTTTGTTTCGCCTTCTTACACGAGGACCTATCCACTCGTTGCCGAAAAAGGAGACGGTCTCTGGATCCATGATGTCGATGGCAACCTGTTTCTTGATTTTACGGCCGGCATTGCCGTCAACGCCACCGGCCATTGCCATCCCAAAGTTGTCCAAGCTATTGAAAAGCAGGCCAGACGGCTGCTGCATATGTCCGGCACGGATTTTTACTACACTCCCCAGATCTTACTGGCCGAAAAACTGGCGGCCCTGGTTCCGGGAAGAGGCACCAAACGGGTCTATTTTGGCAATTCCGGTGCAGAGGCGGTGGAAGCTGCTTTCAAACTGGCGCGCTGGCACACCAAAAGGGAGCTGAACATCGCGTTTTTCGGTGCCTTTCATGGTCGCACCATGGGGGCGCTTTCACTGACGGCCAGCAAAACCGTGCAGAAAAAACATTATAATCCTTTTGTGCCCGGCAT
>JAOZPY010000225.1:0-3011 GCA_029932495.1 Desulfobacterales bacterium | reverse complement strand
GGCATTCTCTATGTTGCCGACGAGGTGCAGGCCGGCATGGGACGGACCGGCAAGATGTTTGCCATGGAGCATTTCGGGGTGGCCGCCGATATTGTGGCTGTGGCCAAAGGGGTGGCTTCGGGGATGCCCCTGGGGGCCATGATCGCCCCGGCCAAAATCATGGACTGGGAAGCCGGTTCCCATGCATCCACCTTTGGTGGCAATCCTGTTTCCTGCCAAGCGGCGCTGGCCACAATCGAGCTGCTGGAAAACAGTTTAATGGAAAATGCCCGCCGACAGGGCAAGCGGCTCTTAAAAGGTCTGGGGGAGCTTTACGACAGATTTGAATGCATCGGCGATGTGCGCGGCAAAGGCCTGATGGCCGCCGCGGAACTGGTAAAGGATCGGCACAGCAAGGAGCCGGCCACTGATCTGCGCGGTCGGATCATCAAAAGGGCTTTTGAAAAAGGCTTGCTGATGCTGGGCTGCGGGGAAAACAGTATTCGCTTTTCGCCGTCGTTGACCGTCTCAGCGGATGAAATCGACTTATGCCTGTCCATCCTGGAAACGACGCTCAAGGAGTTGGCCGGATGATTCGAATTCGGAATGTGGAAATGGGAATTCGGAATTATTTTATTTCGGATTTAGGAATTAATGATCACAGGGTCTGAGGCAGAGAGCAATGTTCGGCGGAATAAAATTCGGGCAGAGGAGCGAAGCGTTAGCACATGGCTCCTCAGACTGCAGATTCCTGCGCCCTGCGTAGCCTTTAACCTTTAACCTTTAACCTTTCGGTCAACCACCGCTTGGCCGCAGCTGCCACGCCGCCATGGTCATTGGCGGCCACCCGTGCAAAACGGTTTTTCAGATCTGCCGGCGCATTGTCCACCACGTAGCTTTCCGCGGCCCATTCGAGCAAGTCCAGATCGTTATAATCATTTCCCACCGATACGATTTTATCTTTTGCAATCCCCAGTTTTTTTGCCAGCCAAGCTGCTGTCAGGCTTTTTGAAACAGCGGCAGGAAAGACTTCGATCCAGGTGGACTTTCCGTCCAGGGGGGAAGTGCTCTGAACCACGTTAAAATTCGGCAACCGTTCGCGGACCATTTTGAGAACCGCCTTGCTGTGCCGACGTGATACCACCGCCAGCAACTGGGAGGCGGGACCGAAACCATCCGTTGTTTCCCTGAGGGGTGTGGCAAAGCGTTTGTAGCGCGACAGGCGTCTTTCAAAGTCCGGATTGTCAGGCGTTGACCGGTGATAACTGAACCAGTGGTTGTCCGGAATGGGCCGGTGCACCATGAAATCCAGGCCGCAGGTTTTCAGGACAGCGGTTGCCTGCATCACTTCCGGAGGATCCAGGCTCACTGTACGCACAATCCTGCCGGCCGGATATTGCAAGACCCCGGCTCCCATGGAAAAAAGAACAAAATCGACCGGCAGAACCTCTTTGGCAGCGGTATTAAATACATACAGCGACCGACCCGTGGCGATGACGCGCACCACTGCTTGGCGGCCGAGAGCTTCCAGGGCATTGAGATCAACGCGTGCAAACGTCCGGTCCGAACGCAGCAAGGTGCCGTCTAAATCCGTGATAAACAGTCCGCGCGGCGCCCTGGCGCCGGCCGGCCGGGTAATTGAATATGCATGGGTTATTTTCATGTTGGCGTGGTCCACTCACATAGCCTGAGCATGAAATGGTGAAAAATACACGAACAGATGTCAATTCCGGTTAAATTCCGGTATTTAGTGATGTTTGTCAATCATTTATACACCGGTGGTTAAAGAAAAATGCCGAAAGTGACGATAACTAAGTAGCAAGCCGGGATGCGGCCTGCATGAGCGAAAAAGAGGGTTATTTGCAGGATATGTCCGTTTTCAAACGAGATGCTGGGGGGCGGATTATTATTGTGAAAGGAGAAAATCTATTGATAACCGAGGATTACAGGAATATGAGCCGGGAAACGATCATTTTTTTCGATAACCTGGGATTCGGCTGGGTGCTGGATCCGGTAACCATGCGGGATCTGAAAATAAATCAAAGAGAAACAGAGGTGGCCGCCAACCGGTCACTGATCAAGATAATTGAAAATTTACTGGACAATCCGGGGATATAGATTTTTTTATGAACATTGTCGATCGACGGGTTTTACGTT
This sequence comes from Desulfobacterales bacterium, assembly GCA_029932495.1. GTDB lineage: Bacteria > Desulfobacterota > Desulfobacteria > Desulfobacterales > JAFDCJ01 > JAFDCJ01. Next base: position 875 of record JAOZPY010000225.1, on the reverse strand, counting down.
CCGGCAGGTTGCATCTGGACATATCATCCTTATATTTTTCCTTGTTTTGCCGGCCGGCAATTATGCGGATAACGCAAATTGCAAAATCCCCGGCGGCTGCGAATTCCTTCCATGTTTGCACGAACCGTCTATATGGCACTTTGAAACGGTGATGTGGTACAGGCTGAACAAGGCTTAAGATCATGGCGAAAAGACACCGGAACAATCACTTCCTGCGCGGATTTATACAATCCGAAGACGGCGTGATTTCCAGGGTTCTGGAGATCAACTCCCGGTCGATGACATTTGAGGCCACCTTCGAGATCAGCGAGCAGCTGGCCGACCGGCTCAAAAACCAGCCTGAGCATATCCTGTTCAGCGAGCGCTCCCGGATTGCCCGGCTCGGGGTTCAGATCAAATGCGCCCCCCCCACGGCTGACAATTTGCAGAACAATATTGTCAGCTTGACCCTGTCGGCATCTTCCATGATTCCTGGTTATCCCGACCTGGGCCAGCTAAAGGACTTTTTCACCTTGGGCCTTCCCGTCGGGCGGCTGGTTTTCTGCGATCCTGATGCACTGCTGAGCTCCGATGAAGTGCTGGAGGCCATTGAACGCTCGGAATTGAAACTGCCGGCTTCCACAACGATTTCCAGTGACGGCAGCATTGTCATTGCACCGCACAAAATCGTGTATCGTGTCAAGCAACTCCTGGACCAGAAGACCCTGGGCAGGATTTTGCTGCGCGAAGACGGCCGGGAACTTCTTAACCGCTACCAGGTGCGCGAAGCGGTGCCGGCGGTAACCGTTGCACCGGGGCAGGGCGTTGTGACCACCTGTTCCATGTATCTCAATGAACATTACGTGGTCCTTCAAAGCGGGTTTGCCCTGGGGCGT
>JAOZPY010000224.1 GCA_029932495.1 Desulfobacterales bacterium | reverse complement strand
GCCTGGGTTACCATGTTGCCGGTGGCATTGTTGCGAATTGATCGGTACTGCATGGTGCCGGCCGCCAGCATTGCCAGGGCCAGAATCGACATGGCGATTAGAACCTCTATAATTGAAAACCCGTCCGTGCAGGTCACAGAGGATCGTCTGAATTTCAGATATTTAAAAGTTCCTGTCATCATTGCACGCTGACCCGTCCCAGTCGGTTAAGAGAAATCATTTTACTGCTTTCAGCGGTCACCAGCGGGATGGTTTCCGCCGTGGTCGTGCCGTCCGGCAGCCCGCGGCTGTTAAATCGGGTTCTGCTGTTAGCAAGTGTCAACGCGCCGAGATCAATCTGAACCCCGCTGGGCATGGTGCGACTCCGGATGGTATCTTCACCGGTGGGGTTCCAGTCACCGGCAGTCCCTGAAGGTTTGCCGTTATCCACGAAGATTGTGTAGCTGTCCTGGCTGAATTTAACCACCACAAAAGCGTTTTCACGGATGGCGCGAATTTTGGCCATTTCCAGATCCGCCATAAGGTTCGTCGTTGCACCATTGAGACGTTGTGTCCGCAGCCATTTCAAATACGGCGGCAGCACCAAAGCGGCAATCACCACCATGATGGCCATGGAAACCGCCAGTTCAAAGGCTGTAAATCCTGAATTTCTGCGCATATTTTTACCCCCGCAATTTATCACAGACAATTATATACAAAAGTTGTGCCACCAAATTTTTTAAAAGCCGGCAAAAAGCGGTACCAACGGCTGGCGATATCATAGATATATATATCTAATTGAAAACACGCATAAAAACTATAATCATCAGTTGCGACAATGCCTTAATGACTGAAACAAACAACAGAGAAAACTGTTAGATAGAATGCAAAAAGCATGACAGTAAATTTCAATCCCAGTGAAACAAGGTGATTTTTAGATATATTTCTGATAGTTATCGTTTTAGTGGAGGCTTCAGCAGACGGTGGTTGACACGCAGATAGGATTTTTAACAACTAGTGGGGGGAATATAGAGGTTTAAGATTATTAATTCAATATGTTAGCTGAAAAACGGCAGATGGATGACCAATTTTGCATAAAATTCAACGATAAAATCCCCGGCAAAGCATTAATTATTTTTATATGCTGTTTTAAACTTTTTAAGGGTTTTTCAATTTTCAGCCATCCGGCCGATCGTTGCATTTATGAAATTGGAACTTCAAAATGGTAATTAAACTGGCACTATCAGAAATTTCTTCCGATAAAATTTACAACGGCGGCGCTCAAGCCCGTCGCATAAAATCCACCGCATTTTTGAAAATCCTGACACCAACTGCAGGTTCATCGTACTTATCGCTGCTGCGCCGCCGGGCCGCATCTTTGCGGCGCGTCCAGTCCGGATGATTGCTCCAGTGATTAAAAGCTTCTGGATGCGGCATCAGGCCGAAGACCCGGCCGCTGGTATCACATATACCGGCGATGTCGCTAAGGGAACCGTTTGGATTGAAGGGAAATCGGCCGGCGGCAATTTCACCATCGGCTGTGGCGTACTGCATGGCAATCTGGTTGTTTTCCTTAAGTTTTTTCAGGATGACATCATCGGTGACAAACTTACCTTCCCCGTGGCGTACCGGCAGTTCAGCCGTTTTTATCCCACGGGTGAAAATACATGGCGAGGCACTGTTCATTTTGAGCGTAACCCACTGGTCCCTGAATTTTCCACAATCGTTGACCGTCAGCGCAACATTGCGTTGACGGTAGTTGCCTTCCAGGCCGGGCAGCAAACCCAGGTTGACCAGGCATTGAAAGCCGTTGCAAATACCCAGCACCAGGTTTCCACGATCAATAAATTCAAGCAACTGGTCTCCGATGCGGGTTTTCATGCGCAGGGCCTGGATCACCCCGGCACCATGATCGTCACCCCAGCTGAATCCGCCGGTAAACACCAGGATCTGAAAATCGCCCAGCCTCACCGAACCATCGATCAACGAGTTGATATGAACCCGCCGGGCGCTGGCACCGGCCAGCCTAAAAGCATAGGCCGTTTCGTGGTCGCAGTTCAATCCATATCCGGTCAGAACCATTGCTTTGACTTCAGCCATGGTGGTCCTCCAGGGGCACCTGCCAGGCCTTTTTCAAATCGGCCACCGGCACCGCCAAAATGGTATTGCTTTCCAGCCCCCGGATCACGAGATCCCCTGCCGTCGTAACCCTGCCGACACAGCAACAGGGCGCAGCGCTGAAAAGCGCTTCAAAGGCCGAGCGGTCCTTCGGGGCAACCGTCACGATAAAGCGTCCTGCAGATTCGGAAAACATCACGGTATCATCACGCTGGACACCGTCGAGCAAAAGCTGGTCCAGGTCAACTTCCAAGCCAAAGTCACCGGCCATGGCCACCATGGCCAGGTGTACTGCCAGCCCACCTCGGTAAACGCCATGGGCCGAGGCCACAAGCCCTTGCTCAATGGCTTTCTGCAACCCGCGATACAATGGAATAAAGTCATTGGGCCGCACTTCGGGGACATTGCAGCCCACGTATCCCAGGTGCTCATAATATTCCGAGGCCCCCAGTTCATCGCGCGTGGCTCCCAGGACATACAATAGATCACCGGCCATCTTGCTGTCCAAGGTCACACAGCACGTAATGTTCCGGACAACACTGATAGCCGAAAATTGGAGGGTTTCAAGTGCCGACACCTTGTGGGTTTCACCATAGCGCCCGGGCAGATTTCCGTCCACGTACATGCTGTCCTTACCGGAAAGCAGTGGAATTTCGTAGGCCAGACAGATGTCGCGCAGTGCCCGACAGGCCCGCACCAGCTGGGCCGCCTTGAATTTACCGTCCGGGTTTTTCACCGGATCGTACTGGATATTTGGCCAACAAAAATTGTCCACCCCGCCGATATGCTCCAGGTCCCCGCCCACCGCGATCACCCGCCGTACGGCTTCATCGATGCTGCAGGCGGCCATGTGATAGGCGTCAATGGCGGAATAGGCCGGCAGCAATGCCTGGGAAAAAGCCAGGCCACGCTCTGATCCAAGCACCGGCCGGATAACGGCCGCATCGCTGTTGACGTCACGCTGGGCGCCGACCAAAGGCTTAATCACGCTGGTACCCTGAACTTCATGGTCATACTGGCGGGTAATCCACTCGGTAGAAGCGATATTCGGCCGGCTCAGCAGGTTCTGCATCAAAAGGGCATAATCACTCGGCGGGGTTAGAACCGGTTCATTCAGGCTGCGCTGCCGGGGGGCAACCCATTCGGCTTCGAATTCCCATTGGGGAAAACCGGATTCCAGTAAATCCAGGTCCACATAGGCACAGGTTTTGCCTTCATAGGTAATGTGCAGTTTTCCCGAATCGGTGTAGCGCCCGATGACAGTGCTCTCCACCGCGTGCTTGCGGGACAGCTCAAAAAAACGATCCCGGTCGGCAGGATCGATGGCCACGGTCATGCGTTCCTGGGATTCGGAGACCCAGATTTCCCACTGATCCAGACCCTCGTATTTGAGCGGAATCTTCTCGAGCTCGATCTCACATCCATTTGAAAAAAGGGCGGATTCGCCCACGGATGAGGACAGCCCGCCGCCGCCGTTGTCAGTGATAAACCGGATCAGACCTTCATCCCGGGCTTCCAGCACAAAGTCATGCATCTTTTTCTGGGTATAGGGGTCACCGATCTGCACATGCCCGGCCGGCGTATGTTCTGAAAAAGTTTCAGATGCGGCGGTCACCCCGTGAATCCCGTCTTTGCCCACGCGCCCCCCGCACATGACCACCAACTGCCCGGGGCGGGTGCGTTTCTGCTCGGCCGGCATTCCTTTGATCAATGCCGGCATGATCCCCACAGCGGTGACAAAAACCAGGCATTTGCCAAGATAGCCCGGATGGAAAACCACCTGACCGAAGGTGGTGGGGATACCGCTTTTGTTGCCGCCGTCACGCACCCCTTCCACCACGCCGTCCAGCAGGCGGCGGGGGTGAAGGTGCGGTTTCAGGTCTCCGTCATAGTCCCGCGGTCCCACGCAGTAACCATAGCCGCCCATGACCAGTTTAGACCCTTTGCCGGTTCCGAGCGGATCCCGGTAAACCCCCACAATCCCTGTGATGGCTCCCCCGTATGCTTCCATGTTGGAAGGAGAATTGTGCGTCTCTCCAGTAATCACGTAATAGGTGTCCCGGTCAAAGCGTCCGGCGCCGGCATTGTCCCACAGAACCGATACCACCCACGGTTTTTTCGCTTTCAATTCCAGGGTGGGCGCTTCAATACAGGTTTTAAACAGGTTGTCCACCACCTCGCTGCTCCCGCTGGTCCTGTCATGGTAATGAAACAGGCCGCGAAAGGTGTTGTGATTACAGTGGTCGCTGCGGGCCTGGGAAATATATTCCAGCTCCACATCGGTGGGATCCCCCAGACCCATCTGCCGACGCACCGCGCGTGTATCCGGATTCTGAAAGTAAGCGCGAATGATGGGAATGTCATTGGGATTGAGCGCCAGGCTGCGTTCATCACTGATTCTTTGCAGGGTTTGATCGCTGTCCACCGCGATGGTGGTCACCGTGGGAACGTGATCGAGGATCACCCGGGGAATGATAAAACCAATGCCCTGTGCGGGATCCCACTGCCGGACTGAAAAAATCTTCCACTGCTGGATAATGTCATTGGCCAGCAGTTCAGCGGCGATTTTTTGTATATCATCGGCACTAAGCCCGCGGCCCCGGATGCAGTAACGCCGGGAGGTGTATACTGCCTGGCCTTCCGCCAGCCGCATCTGCAGCAAATCTTCAATGGCTTCAACGGCGGTGCTGCCGGGATTGTCCCGGACCCCAGGCCGGTAGCCGACCCACACGGTCCAGTCAAATTCGATGGGCAGCGGATCGTAGGAGGAGATTTGGGTGACCGGGTTGGTAAAAATTTGCGTCTGCACGGCCCGCAGCTGCTCGGCGTTCAAATCACAGTCCAGGGTCACCACGGAAATGCTGCGCAGCCCGGCAATTTCAATGCCGAAATAATCTTTGGCCTTGCGGCGGATGGCCTCGCCCTCCGGGTCAAACAAATCCTCCTTTAACGCTATTTCAAGTCGATTTGGCATAATGTACCGGCTTTTTCTGCTTAGGATTTAAAATAAGCGTGCATATCGAACAAAAAATTTCGAATGATAAAGCTTCATCCTTGTGTTCTTTATGGGGAACATTTCTCCACCACCCATAAGTTCACGATTCATAAATGAGGATTTTTTTTGCCGGGCAAGGCCACACAAGAGTTTTAGACCGAGGCGTACCGGTAGTACGTCGAGGTCTAAAACTCGCGGAGAACGAAGCCCGACGGGAAAAAGACCATTTATGAGAAAAATAT
>JAOZPY010000223.1 GCA_029932495.1 Desulfobacterales bacterium | reverse complement strand
AAAACGGTCGGGATTCAAACTCGGCCATAAATTCATTGATTTTGACGGCCAGCTGCTTAATCGGGCCCTTGGCAATGAAATAGTCGGCCCCGATATCATCCAGCACACCCATGTGTTCGATCATGGTGCCGGATATGGCCACGATGGGAAATCGCTGGCCATTGTACTTGCTGCGCACAACGCTGAAAAATTGCTGGCTGTCCACCTTGGGCAGTACCAGATCGGCAAAGACGATGGAAACGGGTTGCCGGGACAAAATCTCGATGCCCTCTTTACCGTTGTAAGCCTTGACAACCTGATATCCTCTTTTTTCAAGCAGCTCGCCTAAAAATTCAACAAAAAAATAATCACTGTCAACAACCAGCGCTTTTTTTTGCATGCTTTCCACCTTTACCTTATAATGTTGCAAAAGTCGGAGGGCTTCAAAGCCCAGACGTCAAAGGTGAAGGCATATAAGCATACTTCGAACCCTTGACGAGGTTTATTCAACACATACCCGGCGCACTTCACGAATATCGGTCAGTCCCTCCAACACTTTGTGGATGCCGTCCTGTTTAAGGGTGGTCATTCCCTGTTTGATTGCCTCATGGAAAAGGTCCTCGGAAGTCGCCTGCTTTTTAATCAGTGTTTTTATCTCCCGGGTTCCCTCGATGAGTTCATGGATCCCCATGCGCCCTTTGTAGCCGGAACCGTTGCACTTCTCACAGCCGGTGCACCGGTAAAGCTTAAACCCGCTGTCAAAACCGAAACCCGCCTTTTCAAATGCCTGCCGGCCATAATCAGCCTGAATTTCTTCAAACTCCTCCTGATTCGGCTGGTAGGATTCCCGACAGCGCGAACAGAATTTTCTGACCAGCCGCTGGGCCAGCACCCCCAGGAAGGCGTCAGAGATATTCAGTGGATTCATGCCCATGTCTATCAGACGGGTCAGCGTCTCCGGCGCGTTGTTGGTATGCAGGGTGGACAAAACAAGATGCCCCGTCAGTGAGGCTTCGATGGCCGTGGCGGCGGTTTCCCGGTCGCGCATTTCACCGATCATGATGACATCCGGGTCCAGCCGCAGGAATCCACGCATGACGCGGGCAAAATCAAGGCCGATCTGGGGCTTGATCTGTACCTGGCGCAAGCCTTCCTGGGTGATTTCCACCGGATCCTCAGCGGTCCAGATTTTAATCCCCGGCTTGTTGATGTATGCCAAGGCTGCATGCAGGGTGGTGGTTTTACCTGACCCGGTCGGCCCCACGCACAGGATCAGGCCGTAGGGCCGTGCAATAATTTTTTTCAACACCGTTAAATTGCGCTCATTTAGGCCGATCTCATCCAGATTGAAGCTGTGGGAGAGGGTCAGGATCCGCAAAACGACATCCTCGAACCTGCCGGCGGTGGGCATGGTGGACATCCGCAGTTCAAATTCCTGGATACCCTTGCGTTTCATTTTTATTTTACCGTCCTGGGGGCGGCGCTTTTCGGCAATGTCCAGATCGGCCATAATTTTCAGCCGGGATACAATTGCCGGTGCCATGGCATTGGGTACCTGGATGTATTCATGGCACACACCATCAGTTCTGAAGCGAATGGTGGTCTTGCGCGACACCGGTGACGGTTCGATGTGAATGTCCGAGGCGTTATTGCGAAAGGCAGTGACCAGAACCTGGTCAACAAATTTGACCACCTGGCTGGAGGACTCATCCAGACTGACAAGGTCATCTTCAATGTCCTCTTCCTCTTCAAAAGCCACATCGGGGATAATATCGTCCAGGTTCTCAACCACGTTAATGCCTTGGCTCTCTACCCGGGGATCAAAGAAGTGCTGGATGTACTTTTCAATATCCTCTTTAAAACCAATGCTGAAATTAATTTTCTGGTTGGTCATCAAGGCTTTGATGTGGTCTGTTTTGCGAAGATCCTTGGGATCGTCTACCAGGATCTCCACCCCTCTTTTGTCCCAGCTCAGGGGAACCCAGGTATAATAGAGCAGAAATGATTTTTTCAGTTTATTGACCAATTCAAAGGGGATTGGCAATTCCTCGTCAAAATCCCGGAAAGGAATACCAAAAAACAGCGACAGCGACTTGCCGACCTCGGCCTTGTCTACCTGGAACCGATCTACCAACACAAACTCGATGCTTTTATTCATTTTCCTGGCGATAGCCAGGGCCTCCTGCAGCTGGTTGGTGGTCACAAGGTTTCGTTTCAACAAATAATCATAGCGTGAACCCGATGAAATCTTGGTTTTCAATGAATCCAGTTTCTCACTGATTTCCCTGTTGGCGGGATCTATTTCCGCAGCGGTTTTCAATAAATCAAAGGCCAGATCATTCTGGTCCTTCTTTTCCAGCTCCAGGGCAAGCCAGAACTTTATCTGGGCGGTCTGTTGCTCCTTTAAATTGTGCTGGTAGATGACCCGGTAGGCCTCTTTGACAATTTCCTGGGCCGGCTTGATCTCCAGCAGGCAGCCCAGGTAGTCGCAAATGATCTTATCCGGAGAATAATCAAATTTACTGTAATCAAACTTGGTGTAATCAAACTGCAGCAGTTTTTCGTATTCAGCAATGGCCTCTTCGATCAACCCCAGCTCCTTTAAAGCGGCCGCTCCGTCAAGCAGGGTGGGCACATCATCATGGGCTGACAGGGTCTTTTTAAACAGGGAAATATCCTCCTGGGAAAACCCCTGACTTTCAGCCTTTTCTTCGTCCTCGATTTCCTTTTTTAACCTTTTGATTTTATTGGAAAGACCTTCCTTAAACTGCCCGTTACGGCCCGGCAGGCCGCCAATCACCTGTTCATAGATATGCAGGGCCTCGCGCAGCATCCCCATGGAATGACAAACCTCGGCCTCTTTGATCCTCAGCTTAATATCAGACTGCGCAACCGGCTGGATACGATTCATATATTTAAAATCCGTTTTAAATTAAGCAGGTTAGCAAAAAAGTATCTCGCCTGCGCAATGCATCGCGCAACTTATTGAAAAAATTACGTGCGATCAACTGGACACCGATAGTTTATCCACCTGGATTAACACTGTTTTTTTGCAGACACGTATTACAACCGCATTTGGGCACTCCATTTCCCCTTAAATTGCACATATTGGCTATCGGCTATTCTCGGGCAAACTTTACCCCAATATTGCACAAACAACATGGCCGAGAATCGGCGTGCGCTTGGCCTGAGGCGCACCGGCTTGGCCAGGGGTCAAGGTTTCGGATGGATCGAGGAAGGTCGGCCGGTGTTTGCGCGGCCGTCAGGAAATATTTCCAATTCGAAGTTTCTCTGGTATAATGAACCTTAATGTGACCATAACAGGAGGGTGACGTTATGCCAATCTACGAATACGAACATCTGGAGGCGCCTTGCAGCCTGGGAAAGGTGTTCGATTTTAGGCAATCCATTGATGACCGGCCCCTGACCACCTGCCCCCAGTGCGCCGGGCCGGTACGAAAACTTATTTCCCGCACCAATATCAGCTGCCCCAAATCCGACAGCGAACTGCGCGATCTGGGTTTTACAAAACTGGTCAAGCGCGATGACGGGGTTTATGAAAATGTAACAGCCCGCAATGGCGACAGCCGTTACATGGTCAAGGGCAAACCCGAAACCATCCCGGACCTGAGCAAAACCATCAGCGACTAGAACGAATCGGTTCAAGGTTCAGGGTCCAAGGTTCCAGGTTGCATTTTATCCCTATTTTGTCAGCTTAACCACCAGAAACCCCGCATTTTTTCTCCAAATGAACAGGTTAACCGCTTCGCCGCTTTTGATCTTGCGAACGATGGCCGCATAATCCCCGGCGGACTCAACCGGCTGGTGGTTAATTTCCTTGATAATATCGCCGACCTGGACACCGGCTGCGGCCGCCCTGCTGCCCGATTCCACACCGGCCACAATGACACCGCCGGTCTGTCCCAGGTTGAAGCGTTGGGCCATTTCCGGTGTGATGTCCGTGACCCGCAAGCCCAGCTGTGCTTCCGGCTGCTGCTCAGGGGTCTGTCTGGCGGCCAGTCGCTTATCATCGCGTTTGGCAATTTTAACGTAAAATGTTTTTTTGTGACCTTTGCGAAAAACTTCGACCTTGGCTTTTTCACCGACTTTCAGCTTGGCAATCAGGGTCGTCAGGTCGTGGCTGCTTTCCACCCGGTGGCCATTGACTTCGAGGATAATATCTTTGGGTTGAATTCCGGCCACCTCGGCGGGATCTCCTTTAAAAACGTCGGCCACCAGCACGCCTTTACGGTCTTTGAGCCCATAATATTCCGCCATCTCACTGGTTAAATCCTGGATGGCCACCCCCAGCCATCCCCGGGTGACTTCGCCGCGGGATTTCAATTGAGCAATAATATCTTTGGCCAGGTTGATGGGAATGGCAAATCCAATTCCCTGCCCGCTGGCAATGATGGCTGTATTGATTCCGATCACTTTGCCTTGCATGTTAATCAGGGGCCCGCCGCTGTTTCCCGGGTTAATGGAAGCGTCGGTTTGAATAAAATCATCATAGGGGCCTGAGCCGATAACCCGCCCCTTGGCGCTGACAATGCCGGCGGTCACCGTACGTTCCAGGCCAAAGGGGCTGCCGATGGCGACCACCCACTGGCCGACTTTAAGTTCATCGGAATTGCCGAGTTCAACCACTGGAAAGCGTTTTTTTGATTCTATTTTAAGCAGCGCCAGATCGGTGTTGGGATCGCGTCCGACAACTTCGGCATCGAACAGTTCATCGTCGCCCAGTTTGACTTTAATCTGGTCAGCGTCTTCAATCACATGGTTGTTGGTGACCACATAGCCATCGCGATCGATTATAAACCCTGATCCAAGGCTGGGTTGTTTATATTCGCGCTGCATGTCCTCGCCGAAAAACTTTTCAAAAAAGTCCTTAAACGGGCCCTGTCGTCCCCAGGGATCCCGCTGAAAATGCCTGAATACCGGCCCTCCGCCCTTAATGGTTTTCACCGTCCGGATGTTGACAACCGCCGGGCTGGCGCTTTCGGCCAGCCGGCTGAAATTTGCAGGCACCATGACCTCATTCGCTGACTTTGCCAACGCCTGCGGACCGTGGTTTATAGCGGCAGTCAAAAACCACATGCCGGAAAAAATCAGCAAAACGACAAATGCTCTCAAGACATTGTTATTTTTAACAGGTTTCGGTGCGACCATGGTGGCGATTCTCCTTTCGTGTACGGTACAACATTTGGCTGTAACCCTCAGATGCGCTGCCGTCCGTCCGCCTGGACCCCGGCTTGTTGCATAAAACTGCGGCAGAACCGCTTGCAATTCTTTCAACACGCAATATAATATATAAATTGTACACACAATAATAATACCGAAATTTAGTGGTTCAAGGTTCA
>JAOZPY010000222.1:2333-5346 GCA_029932495.1 Desulfobacterales bacterium | reverse complement strand
GTTAAAGGGCTTTTTGCACCAATGGAAAGACGGCTGGTGTTGATAAGGGGAGTGCCGCTTAAGTAGCCGGGAGCAAAAATAAGTTTGTTCTCCGGTCCCAAAGGATCGCATGTTGCCGGCACCTCATTGTTTATCATGATCGAGGTTAGTGCCCGGCCACCGAGGCCGGTATATTCTTTTGAAACCTCAGATAGCTGAATCGTTTTCGTGGTCAGATTTACGCGGATTATCTTCATTTTGTTGCTCCTCCCTCCAGTATTTTAGCCATGTCTTTTTTGCCAGAACCGGGCGAGATCCTCGCCAGCAACGACCCAAGTCCCTTCTTTGCCAAGCATATAAGTCAACAGATCATCAATGAGCTTTATCCGGCTGTAACGCCCACAAATCTGGGGATGAAAAAGAAGGTTCAAAAATGCGCCATTTTTATAGATTTCATCGAATTCCTCGATCCATATGTCGAACACCTGCTTACAACTTGAAATACCCCGCCGCACCGGCTTGGAAAGCGTAAAGAAAAAGTAGGAGCCATCTTCCCACATCCACTGGGTAGGGAGTTCGACGATCGATGTGGCTTTATTATCCATGGTCCAAAAATAGGGAAAATCGTCGTCCATCATCATAGAGGAATATTGAAAATCATACTTACTCATGAGGGAGAGGGTCGCATCGGTATATTCATACAGGGGAGATCGGAAACCCTTCGGACGAATTTTCAAAATGCGGTCAAAGACATCCATCGTGCGGTCCATTATCTCTTTTTCTTTTTCATAACCTGCATCCAGGTTGAATTCATGTAGATATCCATGGTAGCCGATTTCATGACCCCTTGCTAAAACTTCCCGGGCCATGTCAGGGTATTTCTCGATAATCCAGCCTGGTATGAAAAAGGTACTTTTGACGCCATGCTTTTCGAGAACACCGAGGATCTTGGGCATCGCAATCTTGGGTCCGTAAGACCCTTGAGCCAGATTGCCAGGCCGATTCCAGTTGTCCGGATTTCTGGAGGTCCAGAGGGTTTCCCCGTCCACATCAAAAGTAATCATCACGGCACAGCGAACACCCCGGGGCCAGACTGTTTCTATTTCCCTGGCATTTTCTGCCATGAATCTCTCCTTTTTGAAAAATTTTTATTGTTAAGTATGGTACACTTGAGCAGGAGTTTATCCTAACGCCACATATTTTAGCTTGCTTCTCGAATCAGGGGCAGTGTAGAACAGTGGATACTGCCGCCATTGCACTGGCATTCGGAATAGTCTATGGGAACGATGTCAATACCGGCTTTTGTCATTCTTTCTGCGGTGCCTTCGCCATTGTTAATGGGAAAAATAACTTTCCCGGGTCTTACCACCAAGCAGTTTACGGCCATGGGATTGTCCGCATGGTGGACTTCAATGGTATGGATTTTTCGCTCTTTCAACAGATCCAGAAACCAGTAAGGAAGTCGGGTCGAGTTCACCAGGGCCATTTTCTCATCCACCATGGTAAAGGAACCGTCAAGGTGAAGGCTATGGCCCGTCAAGGCCACACGAATCAGGGTAATGCCTTGAACCGCGAGCACTTCTTCGATTTGCCTGGCCGCCTCTTCATTTTGCCGATAAGACAAACCGATGGCTGCTGTTTTTTTATCAATGAAGGCGAAACTGCCGCCCTCAAAAAGTCCACTCCCATGGATGGTCCTTAAAATTGGCATACCAAGTTCCGCCAGTTTTAGGGTTACGAAAGCTTCCTCACCACGCCTGCCTGTACCAGTATCCTTGCCAACAGGGCCCATACGAGCAATAATGACACCACCATTTAGGACAATGCCATTGTCACGTACGAACATGGCTTTGGGGTCCTTTGGAGAACAATCATTAAGATAAACAACCTCAACCCCTTCGGCTTGCAGGGCACTTGTCATGGCATCATGTTCGCTCTGCATCTTGTTCAAATCAGGTGGGGCCTCGCGGCGCCAATACCACTGTTCTGCATCGTCGATGATGGCTTCGACACCGGCGTCGTATTTATCAGCAGTCATTCGTGCGATTTCGTCACCGGGGCGGTGGACCAGAACCATTTTCATTGGCCCGACGTCGTCATGGACGCCCCAGCGACGACCCCAGACACGGGTCTGCATTTCGGAATCTTCAAATTCGGGGAATGCCTGTGGCGGTATGCGTTTCAAAACTTCGTGGTAGTATTGTGGGCTGTTTTTCAAGCTCATAATGTCAATCCTTTTTCATAATTTTCCCAAGGCTGTTAAGACTCTCTCGGGTCTCATAGGCACATCCAGCCAGACACCGATTGCATTGTAGACGGCTTGAGCAATGGCAGGTATCGAGGCGGCCATAGGCGCTTCTCCTCCCCCCTTTGCACCAAACGGTCCCACAGGATCATGAGATTCGCAGAAAATCACCCGGGGCTGGAGCGGAAAATCTGAAGCCCTTAGCACCTTATAATCCATAAAGCTCGGATTCAGGATCTTGCCGGTCCGATCTTCAAAAACTAGACCCTCAACCAAGGCGAATCCGGCTCCGGCGATTGCCGCCCCAAGGACCTGATTTTCAAGCACACCGGGATTCAGCACCTTACCGCTATCCTGCGTAGCCAAATAGTCGACTATCTGGATTTGTCCTGTTTCTGTATCAACTTCGACTTCCGCGAAATGCGCGGCAAAATACCTCGAAAAGGTTGTGGAAGGCGGCATCTGTTTGGCGGTCCGGCCGACAATAACCGGCGGTGACAATGCATCCGGCATGAGCCGGGTCATTAAATCCTTAAGATCGATTTTTCGATCCCGATTGTTTTTATGGCAAATGATGCCATTTTTTATCTCCAGTTCATCGGCAGAGCCCTTGATATAATGCCTGGCAGCGATTTCCAGTATTTGGCGCCTGGCATCTCTGCATGCCTCGCGGGTGGCGTAACCCATTCTGAAGGCTGTGTTGCTGGCTATTGATCCATGGCTCCATGGGCACGCATCACTATCCCCGGCCTGAACTTCAATTTTATCGACATTTATACCCAGGGTTTC
>JAOZPY010000222.1:0-2323 GCA_029932495.1 Desulfobacterales bacterium | reverse complement strand
GTTGTTTCTGCCCCTTGGCCGTGGCGGCCGATGCTGCAGCACAAAGTCGCACTTCCATCAACGTGGACCCGAACGATAGCCGAAACATTGCCCTCCTGCTGGACACCGCTGCAATGCGTTCCTGTCGCCACACCAACGCCCCGTCGCTTTGGCCCTTTGACAACATGGGGTTTTGCCCAGCCTTTCCATTTGCTTTTCCAATCAAACGCTTCGGACCCCTTGATCAGGCAATCATGGAGGGCTTCACTGGTGAGGAAATTTGGAGTCGGCCACTCATCCCTCAGATCAGGTGGGATTTGTTCGACCGTATATTCCTTGGATATTTTTCGAAGCGGTTCACCGGTACGCAGATGATTTTTCAGGCGAAACTCGACCGGGTCCATATCCAGCTTAATAGCGGCCATATCAAGAAGGCGCTCGACAAATGCCCCCATGGTCACGTCGCCTACCCCTCGCATGCATCCAGCGGTGAGCAGGTTCGTGGAAACCGGCTGAACCTCGAATCTGCCGTGAGGGCCTCTGCCCCACGTATCGCAGCAAAAAAAGCCAACATCAGGCTTGAACCCATATCCTCCATTATCAATGATGTGCCTGATATCAAGAAAAACGATTGACCCGTCTTTTTTACAGCCGATACGACCACGCGATCGCTCCAAATGACGGCGCTTAACCCCCGCAAAACATTCTTCCTGGCCAAGTTCAATTTTAACCGGCTTGCGGGTTTTCTTTGACAGCAGGATGGTCAGCATATGAAAATTGTTGATCCACCATATTCCAAAAGAGCAACCGGAAGGAAAACCGAACACGCGAACCTTGCTGACGGGGATCCCAAAGGCCTGTGCTATGGCCGTATGGCATTCCGAAGGAGTCTGGGTGGAAGTCCACATGGTAACCCGCTCTTCCGTCCACTCTGCAATACAGGCATTTCGGCCAATAGGTGCATACTGCTGACTGTCAAATGCCATTGCGCTTTCGGCCACGATATCCGACTCTTTTGCTCCTTCATCTATATCCCCCCAGGCGACTATTTTGGGATCGCGTCGGTTGCCTTCCGATCTCACCTGGGGTGCATTTGGTTTGAGCGCCTCCTCGGCGTCGAAAACAGCAGGTAACACTTCATAATCCACATCAATGAGTTGAATAGCTTTAAAAGCCGTATCTTCATCTATAGCGCCCACTGCCGCGACTTCATCGCCAACAAACCGGACCCGGTCGTCTAAAATATGTCCCCTGTAGTTAAACCAGGGGGCTTGCCAATCTCGATCAGGGGCATCTTTGTGAGTAACAACTCCATAGACACCTGGAAGTTTTTCTGCCCGGGAAGCATCAATTTTTTTTATTCTTGCATGGGCATGGGGGCTTCTGAGAATTTTTCCATAAATCATTCCGGGCACCGCATGATCAATTCCATAACGGATGCTACCGGTAACTTTTGCCCTGGCATCCTTTACGGATATGTTTTTGCCAACTATTGACAAACTGTGCGGTTTATTTTTCGACATGGCCATCACCAATTTTTTCTGAAGCTTTCAGAACGGAATTAATTATTTTCGAGTAGGCACCGCATCGGCAGATGTGACCGCTGAGCGCCTCTCCGACTTCAGAGGCACTGGGCCTTGGGTTGACCTCCAGGAGGTTCTTTGTACTTAAGATTATTCCCGGTGTACAGAATCCGCACTGAAAGCCATGCTCCTCGATGAATGCTTCCTGAATGGGGTGCAAATTGTCATGGCTACCAAGTCCTTCGATGGTGAGTATTTCCTTGCCCTCTGCCTGCATTGCCAGCATGATGCATGACAGCACAGGTTTCCCATCCATTAAGACGGTACAGGATCCGCATTCTCCCTTGCCGCAAGACTGTCTGACCCCAATCAGGTTCAACTTTTTATATAACACATCCGCCAATGTTTCATGGGGCTCAATTTCAAGCTCATATTCACGATGATTGATATTCAGTTTCGTCATATCCGCCTCTCTGCCAGCTCATTTAAACATTTTTCTATTCCACGTCTGACCAGCACTTCACTGATGATTTTTCTGTATTCTGCGGAACCCCGAATATCTGTTATCGGCTTTATTTCCTCCGCGGCCCGGCAGCTTACCTTTTTCACCGTTTTTTCGCCTATTTTCGATAAATCCAAACCGAAAAGCATCTGTTCCGCCTCTTTTGATCTCATGGGTCTCGGCGCTACCGACCCAAGGGCAATCTTGCCATCAGATACAATTCCATCCTCATTCACACTGATTTTTACGGCAGCGTTTACAATGGCGATATCAACAGCGGTCCTTCTCAATTTCGAAAAAGAGGACTGTGTTCTGGAGG
>JAOZPY010000221.1 GCA_029932495.1 Desulfobacterales bacterium | reverse complement strand
CTTTAACCCTGTTGAGAACCTCCTGGTTGGTGGTCACCCCGTCAAACATGTTGTTGGCAATCCATCTGACCAGCACCGAGGCAATCTTGATAAAGGCCGGTTTGTAATTGGCGGCGATTTCCTCAAGGTAGGTATCGGCTTTGCGGCGCACTTGCTCTAACGGCAATTCACGACTTTGGGCGTAGGATTCCATAAACTGGCGGAAGCGTTCGCCGGTCAGGATGTTTTCTTTCAGTTCCTCCTTTGATTTACGCACCGGTCCGGTGATGCTCTGGCGATGGCGGTTGATCTGGCGCAAAAGATCCCGACGAAGTTTCAAGGCCTGGTATTGCGTGGACCGCTGGCGGATTTCATCAGACTGCAGGTATTGCTGGAGGTTTAGCGGCCTGGATACCTCCACAAACACGCCGCCCGGTTTTTTAAACAGGGTGAACAGGCGTCTGAATCGGCCGGGCTTGTCTTCGGGGCCGAACAAGATATCAATGATCGTGGGGTGTCCGCGGCGGGCGGCCTTGCCGAAAAACATCAATTGGGGAATCAGATACACGGGCCGGTCGATGGATTTTTGCATGTCGATCAAATAGGCGAGCGGGTCTGTTCGGGCCTTGATGAACCGGCGGTAAAACCCTTTCTTTCCCACGAGCGATAAAAATCCGCAGCGCCCATCAATCAGCTGCTGTTTAATATCCCCCCGCTCATAGGGATCAGGCAGGGCCTGGTGATGCAGAAAAAACTGGAGGCGAAAAAAGAGAAATTTAACAATCCGCCGTAAGGGCTGCCAGAGAAATATCCTGTAATCCAAGCCAACCCGCGGGTATGGCAATTGCAGCTGGCGGTAGCGGCTGTAATAAAAAAGGTACTCAAAATTGCTGCTGAATTTGTGCACAAAAACGACGACAGCGTTTTTTCCCAACCGTTGCAGCGTCGTAACCTGTTCCTTGTCCATGGTGACGCCCGAGTAAAAAAGCTTCAAAATCCAGTCGGACAGCCACCCGGGTTTTTCCGGTAGCAGCCAGGCAAAATATTCACCCGCGTTATGGCGGGTTGCCGATTGCCGTCGTCGGGTTTTGCCGCCGGAAGCAGGCAGCGTTTTTTTTATCAGTGGGGCCATATGCTGAATTTGTACCGTTTCCAAGCAGTTGCAATTGTTTTAAAATTAACAGAATTGCCGTTGCTTTGCAATGTTTTAATGACTTGCGTTGCGTTGCCAGTTGTGTTATTTTCTAAAAAATGTTATCCATTTGAATCATGAAATCAGACAGATTGATATAGAGCGAAAGGAGGGTTGCTGTATATGAAGACATTAATCGGCGGCGCAGTGGCCGCGTTGCTCGGTGTAATCGGCATCGTGGTCTGGTGGCCACAGTTCCTTGTTGTTCTGGCCGGTACCATCCCCGTTATGTTATTGCTCGGAGGGGCCCTGGCCATCTACCTGGGGTACGATGAACTCAAGGACAGCTGGAACAAGGATGAAACCCAGTCAGAGCCGGTCACCGCTTCGGACCCGGCCGGAGAGGATGTTGAGAAGTATAAAAATGAAATCGATGAGCTCAAACAGGAAATCGAAAAGTTAAAAAAAGAATAATCCCCGCTTTTTATGAACGGTAACGGATCTCAGCCCGGCACAATTTTGCGCCGGGCTTTTTTTATGGCTTCCCGGGCCAGAGAATCGGCCCGCTCATTGTCCCGGTGGCCGGAATGGCCTTTGACTTTAATGAGTTGAAGATCTTTGAAGCGGGCCATGGAATTTTTAATGTTGTCGATCAGTTGTTGATTTTTGCGGGTTTTCCAGTTGCGCATCAGCACACCGTAAGCATAGCTGCTGTCAGTGAAGATCCGGACTGGAATGGTGGTGGATTTCAACGCCCCCAATCCCGCCTCGATGGCTTTGAGCTCGGCCACGTTGTTGGTGGCAATGCCGATGGATTCCGAAATTTCCTTTTCGCTTTGCCCGTAACGCAGCAGCACTCCGATTCCGGCTGGCCCCGGATTGCCCGAAGACGCCCCGTCGGTATAAATACAGATTTTGTCCTCGCAAAGCGCTGTTTCCATGGCCTCATCCAAAGCGGCCCCGTCGGGGGCACCGGATTTTTTGGGGCGGGGTTTTTTTTTTGCTGCCCGGGGGATTTGGGGCGGCCCGGAATCCATGGCACGGATGTTTTCCGGATTGACCCAGTATTTGTAATCCTGTTTGAGCTGGTATTTGACCAGGACCTTGCCGTCTTTGACAACGGGCTGTCCGGCCCCGTCGGTGGCCACCCAGACCTTATTGGTTTTAAACCACATGCGTTTCCATTCGCTGGCTTCTGGTTTCTGATCACGGGTCACGGTGCTGTTCCTGGTTGGTTGGATTGCCCTTAATGCAGCGTTGAGGTTGACTTGCTCAACTTTGATATATCATAAATTCCTGCCGGATTTTTTCGAAGCATTCAAGGTTTTCGTGCCAGCCGGCTTCCAGTTCATCAACGGGCTCAAGGTTTTCCAGACGCCGGCGGATGTTACGGTCCCCGATAATCAGGTCGATGGGCAGCCGTTCAAATTCGTATTCGTAAGGCGGCGTTTTCCATTTAAACTGCTCGCGGTGCGCGGAAATGACGGCCTGCAGCAGGCACAAAGTAGTCTTGTATGGCCGATAACGCACCGGATCGGTGACATGAATCTGAAAGCCGTTGCAGGGCGTATCGAGCCACTTATTTGAGGTGGGTTCAAACACCGTGGGGCGTAAAGCCGCCCCGGGAATCCGCCTGCTTCCCATAGTTTTCAGAATTTTTTCCACCTGGATGTATGGGGCACCGAACAGCTCAAAGGGCTGGGCAGTGCCGCGTCCTTCCGATACATTGGTGCCTTCCCATAAAACCTGGCCGGGATACACCAGCGCGGTTTGCGGGGCGGGCATATTGGGGGAGGGAGCCACCCACGGCAAGCCGGTGTCCGCAAACAACATCTGCCTCTGCCAGCCGGCCATGGGAACCACCTTCAGACGGCAGCCGATTTTAAAATAATCATTGAACAGGCCGGCCAACTCACCGATGGTCAACCCATGGCGCATGGGGATTGGATAACGCCCGACAAAGGAGGTGCAGTCGTCAGCCAGGCAGTTGCCCTCCACATCAACACCATTGATGGGATTCGGCCGATCCAGGACCACAACCTGCACGTCGTATTTTTTGGCCGCTTCAAGGCAGTAAGACAGGGTATAGATGAATGTATACACCCGGCAGCCGACATCCTGGAGATCCACCAGCAGGACATCGATGGGTTCAAACATACGGACATCTGGAATACGGGTTTTCCCATAGAGGCTGAATACCGGAATTTGCAGTACCGGATCGATGAGATCCGTGGATTCAACCATATTGTCCTGCTTTTCGGCAAAAAAACCATGTTGGGGAGAATACAGCGCCTTGAGTTGTTCCCCAAATGCCTGCTTCAGCAGGATGCGCGCATGGGCAAGCCGGCGGTCCACCGAAGCAGGGTTAGATAAAAGGCCAAGGCGCTGCCCGCTGGTCAGCCAGCGGTGTGGGTCCTTGATCAGTTGTTCGAGCCCGGTCTGTATGGTTGGCATAGGATTCAGATCCTGCGTTGTCAAGGCTTCGAAGTATGCTTATACGTCTTCAACCCTGACGCATTGGCTCTGAAGCCCTCCGACTTTTGCAACATTAAGGTAAAAATTTGTATTGATCTTATTATCATACCCCCGACGGATTCAAAAGTCTAAAAAAGGGCGGTTTTCCCCGGCACCTCGATCCCCTGAAAAACCTTGACATGGCTTGAAATTATCCATACAGTGGCAAATTACAATTGCCGCGTTGGCGGGGTGTGCGTTTCAAGCCTTATTTTACATGCCAAGGCTTTTTTTATTTGGATGCCCCCTGGAAGGATGAGATTTGCAGATTGATTTGCACGGAGTTGTTGCCATTGTCGGCAATTACGGCAGCGGCAAGACAGAGATTTCCATCAACCTGGCGGTGGACCGTAAGCGGGCCGGACTGGATGTACGCATTGCGGACCTGGATCTGGTCAACCCGTATTTCAGGACCCGGGAAGCCCGCAAATCCCTGGCAGCAATTGGAATTGAGGTGGTGTTGCCGCCGGAGCAGCTTTTGCAGGCCGACCTCCCGTTGCTCAGTCCTGTTATCGGGGGGATGATTCAGCGGCCTGGTGATCTGGTGGTGCTCGATGTCGGCGGTAACAATGCGGGGGCCACGGTGCTGGCGGCTTTGGCAGATGCCTTCGAGGGCCGGCAGGTGCATATGCTGCTGGTGGTCAATCCGTTGCGTCCTGCAACGGGCACGGTAGCCGGATGCCTGAAGATACGCGATGAAATTGAGAAAGCGGCCCGGTTGAAGGTCACCGGTTTGATTGGCAATGCCAATCTGATCGATGAGACCCGCCCGGAGGATATTTACGGCGGTTACGACTTTGTTGAATCCCTGGCGCAACAAAGCGGCCTGCCGCTGGAATTTATTGCCGTATCCCGCCAACTGCTGAGTGATATTGATCGGCGGCGATTTACCTGTCCGGTTTTGCCTGTTGACCGGCAACTGGTGCCGCCCTGGTTAACTGCGTCGCGGTTCGGGGAGCCAATTGGTAATTAAATGATGGCCTGTCCCGTCACCCGGCGGGGCACATATCAGTTCTAAAAGGAGTTATTCCATGGAGTATTTGCATACTATCGACAGGGACCGTTGCAAGGGCTGCGGTTTGTGCGTTGCCGTCTGTCCCAAGAATGTTCTGGAAATTTCCGAAGAGATCAATACCAAGGGATACTTCCCGGCGTTCCAGGCCCGTCCCGAAGACTGCATTTTTTGTGCGATTTGCTGCACCATGTGCCCGGATGTCGCCATAACGATCAGTGAGATCGCGCAGCAGGCGGTCGGAGAAAAATAAACGGAGGTTGAACATGAGCAAAGTTCTGATGAAAGGCAACGAGGCCATCGGCGAAGCCGCCATTCGCGCCGGAGGCTTGAATTATTTTGCCTATCCCATTACACCGCAATCTGAAGTGGCTGAATATCTTTCCCGGCGCATGCCCGAGGTCGGGGGCGTCTTTTTGCAGGGGGAGAGCGAAGTGGCGGTATCCTATATGATTTTTGGTGCCGCGGCTTGCGGTGAACGTGTGTTTACCACCTCATCTAGCCCGGGGATCAGCCTGATGAGTGAAGGCATCAGTTACATTACTGCGGCTGAATGCCCGGCGGTATTTGTCAACATTATGCGCGGCGGTCCCGGTCTGGGCGGTATTCTGCCATCCCAGGCCGATTATTTCCAGGCCACCAAAGGCGGTGGACACGGCGATTACCGGCTGCTGGTGATGGCGCCGGCCAGTGTCCAGGAGACCGTGGAGATGG
>JAOZPY010000220.1 GCA_029932495.1 Desulfobacterales bacterium | reverse complement strand
ATGGGGTGCGCAACAATGCCGTTTGGGCTGTCATCATCCAGATACAGCGGGTTGTTATCCTTAACCGCCGCAGCATAATTCATCGTATCACGCCAGGTTACATTCGCTTGGTATGTTTTAAGTGCGGCTCCGACATAGTGCGAATCAAGTTTCATAGCTTTATAATATCCTTAGGTATGTGTTCGGGCCTCACATCTTGCCGCTGGCATATATGCGTTGCAGCACATGGCTTTTCTGCCCCCTGTCCAAGTCGTCCAGGGCAAAGCAAAGCGACAGTTCCAGCAATGCGGACTTGTTGTCTACGGGCACACCGGCCAATTTTAATTCGTAAAATTTGAGGGCAAAGCGATCCAGGATTTCCCGCGACAAGTAAAAACCGGCTTTCTTTTTTGGCGGCGTGTCGGTTTTGCCCCGTGCCGGCTGTTGCGACACGTCATTTTCTCCGGGCGTGGTGCCTGCCGAACCGGTGGCAACACTAACCGGGTCAAACCCTTTTTCAGCAAATAAATCAGGTGTGTCTTTCTTGCCGGTGGCCATGGTTTAATATCCTTTCGACCAGATTGCGGTAGTCGCGAGCCCCGCGGGCGCTGGCCGCATATTCAAAAATGCTTTTGCCGTGGGCCGGGGCTTCACACAAACGCACGTTGTAGTTTATGGGATTGCACAGTTGGCGGTTGAAATATTTTTTCAGCTGCTCGAAAACATCCTGGCTATGGCGGGTTCTGCGATCGTACATGGTGGGCAGCACGTAGTTGAGGCGCAAATCCGGGTTCAACTTCTGGGCCGACTGCAGGTACCGGAAAAATGTTTTTAGCCCCTGCAAAGCAGGCCCCTGCAAAGCCACCGGGCACAATACCTCATCAGCGGCCATCAAAATGTTGACGCTCAACACATCCCAGCCCGGGGCACAGTCAAAAATCAGAAAATCCAGCGCCCCCTGCCTGGGCACCAGTTTATGGGCCAGGACCGTCTGCCGCATTTGCCGCGGCTGTTCACCCAGCCAATTTTTCAATTCTACCAGCCGGATGCCCCCGTCGAGAATCCACAGATTTTCCCGCGCCGGGAAAACGGCATCGTTGCGCGACATCGCTTTTCCGTCCGGTCGACGTTCAGTGATGAATTCATACAATCCCCAGGACGGCTTAACTCCCAAAAACCGGGCCACCTGGCCTTGAGTGTCGCAGTCCACCAACAGAACCCGCTGCCCCCGGCTGGCCAGTCCGTGGGCCAGATTCACGGCGGTGGTGGTCTTGCCCACCCCGCCTTTGGCCATGGCCACTGCCATTTTGCGCATGTTTGCCCCTTTGTTCAACTGTTCTCGAATTCTTCTGTTCTTATATTATAGAATTCTTCTATAAAAAGCAAGTAAAAAAAATAATTAAAGTTAAACCCAGCAAATACTTGACAACCCCCTATCACAGTTGTAGAAAAATCACCTTTGCAACGGTTGTGGGTTCAGAATCCGGACCGAACCATGTTTTTAAAACCAAGGAGGCGATTCAGATGAAACTTGTTAAATCGGGTCACATGGGGTTATTGGTTCTGCTGCTGGTCATCGCATGGGGGCTCACCCCGGGCCTTTGTTTGGCGACGACGCAAAATGACAACCGACCCGCCAGATCGATAACGATGGCTGCCGAGTACCCAGGTGTCGAAATCCCGCCAGACGAAAATGTCAGCATGGACCTCATTTTTCACAACCGCGGAAAAAGCGATGAAAACGTGGATGTCTGGGTTTCCAAAAAGCCCGAGGGCTGGAAAACTCGGATCAAGACCTACCGCTATACGGTAACCGGCGTTCATGTGGCCTCCGGCGATGACAAAACGCTGACATTTGAAGCCGAGCCCGGCAAGGATACCCCTCCCGGTACGTATAAGTTTCGGGTGGAAGCTAAAACCCCGGATGGAAAATTCAAGATGGCCCAGAATATCACGGTGACCATCGGCACCAAGGAAAAGGCCGAAAAAAAAGACCGGGGTGTCAAGCTGACTACATCCTATCCGGAAATCCGCGGTCCATCGGATGCCACTTTTGAGTTTTCCGTCGAAGTGGTCAGCAAACTGGATAAAGACGATGTCTTCAACCTGTTCGCCCAGGGACCCAAGGGCTGGGAAATTAATTTCAAACCGGCTTATGAATCCAAATATATTTCCAGCCTGCGGCTCAAGGCCGATCAGAGCCAGACCATTGCCGTGGAGGTAAAACCCGCCATGATGGCCCCCGCCGGCCAATACCCCATCAACATCCGGGTAAGCTCTGGTGGAGCCAAGGGCGAAGCCAAACTGGCTGTCATTTTGACCGGTACCTACGGTCTGGAGGTCGGCACGGCCAACGGCCTGCTGTCTTTGGACGCCCGGCGTGGCAAACCGGCCAACATCTCCTTTTACGTTAAAAATTCCGGTTCCGCCGTCAACCATGACATCAAGTTCATGTCATTCAAGCCCGAAAACTGGAAAGTCGAGTTCAAGCCCGAAAAAATAGATGCCATCGAACCGGGTGGCCTCAAACAGATCGAAATGACCATCACCCCTTACGAGGATGCCCTGGTGGGCGACTACTCGGTAACCATCAAAATCGACGGCGAAAAAGCATCCAAAACATTGGAGTTTCGCACCACCGTGAAAGCCTCGGCAGCCTGGGGATGGATCGGCATCGGGATCATTGTGGCGGTAATCATCGGATTATTCGGAGTTTTCCGCTGGTTAGGAAGGCGTTAAAATGAACACCCCTGCAATTATCGAAACACACGAGCTGACAAAAAAATACAATGGGTCGGTGGCTGTGGATCATATCTCTTTTTCAGTGGGTGAGGGTGAAATCTTTGGATTTCTGGGCCCCAACGGCGCCGGCAAAACCACCACGTTGCTGATGCTGCTGGGCCTGACCGAACCTACCAGCGGCACTGCCCGGGTCATGGGCCTGGACCCCGTCAGAGACCCGATAAAAGTAAAATCCAAAATCGGCTACTTGCAGGAAAACATGGGGTTTTATCCCGACTTGAACGCCGTGCAGATGCTGCGCTTTATCGGTGAATTAAACGGCCTCAGCGGTAGTCGGGCTGAAGAGCGTATCCGCAGCGCCCTGGAGGCCGTCGGACTGGCCAGCGAAGCCGAAAAAAAGATCCGAGCCTATTCCCGGGGCATGCGCCAGCGCCTGGGCCTGGCAGAACTGCTCATCAAAGACTCCAGGGTGGCCTTTCTGGACGAGCCCACCCTTGGGCTGGACCCGGATGCGACCAATCGCATGATGGACCTGATCGAGCAATTGAGCCGCGAGAGAAAAATGACCGTGCTGCTGTCCAGTCACCTGCTGAATCAGGTGCAAAAAATCTGTCACCGAGTGGGTATCATGATCAAGGGGCGCATGGTGGCCCAGGGCCCCATGGACCGGTTGGCCAAGGAAAAGCTGGGCATCGGCCCGGAACAATATACGCTGGAAGAAATCTACATGAAATATTTCCAGGAGGCTTAGCGGTGCAGGGAATCAAGGTTATATTCAGAAAAGAGTTGGCGGATCATTTCAGCAGCTACCGGTTTATCATCATATTTGCCCTGATCGCCATGGTCAGCCTCATCACCGCTTACATGGTGGGGCTGAATATTCGCCAGCAGTTGGAAGGCGTCGCCAAACCACGCTTTATCTTTTTAATGCTTTTTACAGCACCGGGGGCCATGTTTTCCCTGGTTCAGTTCGTTGCCTTTTTCGGACCGTTGGTGGGACTCATTCTGGGTTTTGACACCATCAACCGGGAACGCAACGAGGGTACGTTGAGCAAATTGCTGGCCCAGCCCATCTACCGGGACGTGGTGATCAACGGCAAATTTCTGGCCGGGGTGGCCATGATTTCCATCATGCTGGTATCCATCGTACTGGTAATCACCGGCCTCGGGCTGCTGGTCATGGGGATCGTTCCGGGCCTCGAAGAAATATGGCGCATCCTCATTTATCTGGTAATCAGTATTATCTATATTTCCTTCTGGCTGGGGGTGGCCATCCTTTTTTCAATTATATTTCGCTCCACGGCCACTTCGGCCCTGGCGGCGCTGGCGGTGTGGATCTTTTTTTCGTTTTTCGTATCCATCGGTGCCAGCATCCTGGGCAATGCCCTGGCCGGTGACACCCCTCAGTCCGATACGGCGGCAGTGGTGCGCCAGGCCCGCATCGTCAAAGCCGTCCAGCTCACCTCCCCCATGAAGCTATATACGGACGCCACCGCCACAATTATCGACCCCATGCGCAAATCCACCCGCTCCATTGTCTCCATGGGACCCATGGAAAATCTTTCCATGGCACGCTTTTCCGGGCCCCTGCCCCTGAGCCAAAGCATCCTGATTGTCATTCCCTACCTCATTTCGCTGGTGGCCATCACCATCATCTGTTTTGCCGTTTCTTACATGGTCTTCATGCGCCAGGAGATCCGTTCGATGTAAAGAACACGTATCCGCTGCTTCGCCTTTTTCTGCACCTGTAAGCCGGCAGACTCTAACCAGGCCGCCCCAATACATGAATGCCAGTTGGATTCGACGTTGGATGTTGTCGAACCGATATTGGACGTTTATCTTTTATCGCTATACCACCCCCTGGTCCAGCATGGCTTCCACCACCTTTACGAAGCCGGTAATGTTTGCCCCAATGGAGTAGTTGCCGGGGCTCCCGTACTGCTGCGCGGCATCCAGGCAGGTCTGGTGGATACTCTTCATAATGAGCTTCAGGCGGCTGTCGACTTCTTCGCCGAGCCAATTCAGCCGCATACTGTTTTGGACCATCTCCAGTCCGGAAACCGCTACCCCGCCGGCATTAGCCGCTTTTCCGGGGGCATAAAGGATTTTTCTATCCAGGAATATATCCGTGGCCGCGGGCGTGCAGGGCATGTTGGCACCCTCGCACACCAGCTTAACGTTGTTATTGATCAGGCCGTAGGCATCCTTTTCGTTGATTTCGTTTTGGGTGGCGCAGGGAAAGGCGCAGCCGGCCCGGTGGCGCCAAAGCGGGTTGTAATCCAGGATGGGATCCACCGGGGTATAAGTGGCTGCCGGGTATTTATCGGCATACTCCCTGATGCGTCCCCGCCGGATGTTTTTCAGCTGTTTGATAAAGGCCAGCTTGCCGGTGTCGATGCCTTCCGGATCAAAAACATAGCCGGAAGAATCCGACAGGGTAATTACTTTCGCACCCATCTCGATCAATTTTTCCGCGGTGTGCTGGGCCACATTGCCCGATCCGGATACCAGGCAGATCTGGCCTTCCAGATCCAGATTGCGCGTGGCCAGCATTTCAGCAGCAAAATATACACAGCCATAACCTGCGGCCTGGGCCCGGATCAGGCTGCCACCCCAGTTAAGCCCCTTGCT
>JAOZPY010000219.1 GCA_029932495.1 Desulfobacterales bacterium | reverse complement strand
ATTCGCGACATCACGCCGGAGGATCTGGAAAAAATCGTCGATTACGACGAACCGACGTTTATTCGCCACAAAAAGGCGGTGGGGGAATCCTCCGGGGCCGTCTACCGGGGAACCAGTAACGTAATCATGGATGAACGCGACCTGGACGTGCCCACGTTTCTGAGAAGAAAGGCTGATTAGGGCCGCCATGCGTTGCCAGGGACTCGAGGTAAATGATTACAGCTTCGCCCCTGGACGCCTTGAAGCCGGGACGCCTCGCCAAAGGTGGATAAACCTCGACTTTCGCTCGTTTAAGGTCCCATGGCAGCTAAATTCATCAAAAGCGGTCAAAAGATTCTGGAAGCCGAGGTCGGAACCATCCGCAAATCCCGGCGTGGCAGGGTCCGTGTGGCACTGGTCTATCCCAACAGCTATCACGTAGGGATGTCCAGTCTCGGATTTCAGACGCTCTACCAGCAGTTCAACCGTACCGAGCATGTTGTCTGTGAGCGGTTCTTTTTGCCCGATGTTTCCGGGGTACCGGTCAGCGTGGAGTCTGCCAGCCCGTTGGCTGATGCGGATTTGATCGCCTTTTCCATTTCTTTTGAAAATGATTATCCGAATTTGCTGGCCATTTTGGACCAGGCCGGGATCCCACCGCGTTCAAACGACCGCGGTTCCCGTTACCCGTTGGTAATCGCCGGCGGCGTCGCCTGTATTTTAAACCCGGAACCACTGGCGGCTTTTATCGACTGCTTTCTGCTTGGTGAAGCCGAAAGCATCCTGCCCGGATTTTTAGAGATCTTTGCGCCCGGCGACAACAAAAACAACCTTTTAAAGCACATCGCGCGCAACGTTGCCGGAGCCTACGTGCCCGCCTTTCTTCAGCCACGCTACCACGCTGACGGGACCCTCGCAAGTTTTGAGCCGCTCGAAGATGTACCGGCCACCATCAAGCGCGCCTATCTGCCACAAATCGACGCGGTATCCACCTGCAGTTCCGTTGTAACCCCCAACACCTCCTTTGGTCGCTCGTTTCTGGTCGAAGTCAGCCGGGGCTGTCTGCACGGCTGCCGCTTCTGCAGCGCCGGCTTCATTTACCGTCCGCCTAGATTCCGATCGATCACCCAGCTTGAAAAGGCCATTGCCCGCGGAGTCCGGATAAGTGACCGCATCGGCCTGGTGGGTGCAGCAGTGTCTGATTTACCGGACATTGAAAATCTGTGCGCCCGCTTCACTGACGGGAAAACCCGTATCTCTTTCAGTTCCCTGCGCGCGGACCGACTAACGCCGGAATTGCTCTCGGCGTTGAAGCAAAGTCGGGTCAAAACCGTTACCATTGCGCCGGAAGTCGGATCTGAACGCATGCGCAAGGTAATCAACAAGGGAATTTCGGAAAACGACATCCTGGGGGCTGCCAGCGCCCTGGTCGAAAATGGAATTCCCAACCTGAAGCTCTATTTTATGGTCGGCCTGCCCACGGAAACCGAGGCCGACGTGGAGGCCATTGTTGCGCTGTGCAAAAAAATAAAGCATTGTTTTTTGACCTCCAGCCGGACCCGGGGTCGCATCGGTCGTATCACCGTCAGCCTCAACTGCTTCGTCCCCAAGCCGGCGACCCCCTTTCAGTGGGCCGCCATGGATGAAATTTCGATATTGAAACAAAAAATCAAAAAAATTAAAACCGGCTTAAAAAAAGTCCCCAATGTCCGGGTCAATGCGGACATTGTCCGCTGGGCCCACATCCAGGCCATATTTTCACGCGGCGACCGCAAAGTCGCTGATATTCTCTCCCGGGCCCATGCCAACCGCGGCAACTGGGCCCAGACCCTCAAAACAGTGCCGACAAACCCGAATTTCTATGCCCTGCGGCAACGCAAAGCCGATGAAAAGTTTCCCTGGGATTTTATCGACCACGGGGTGCGCAAGTCCTTTCTATGGCAGGAATACCAGCGGGCTTTAAACGGGCTGATCACCCCGGCGTGCCGGGTTGAGACCTGTCACGCCTGCGGGATCTGCAACAATAACAGTCAGTGAAAAAATCCCACACCCAGCCTTGATATAATAGATTGAAAGTGCTATGTGCTATGTTCTGGTAGCTGATGTTGCAGCTGCGGACATGGCTTGAGCGATGCCGAAAACCGGACCGAAAACGCATCTGATCTGAACACTGCCAAGGAGTTGTCATGGTCGAGGGTACCCTTTTCATGCTGGGATTGGGTGCAATCTGCGGTATCGTCCTGGGAGCTGCTTCCAGGATTTTTTACGTTTATGAAGATCCGCGGATTGCCGAAGTAGAAGCCTGTCTGGCCGGCGCTAACTGTGGAGGATGCGGTTATGCCGGATGTTCTGCGGCCGCAGTCGCCGTGGTGGCCGGCCAGGCACCCCCCAGTGTGTGCATGGTGGGGGGGATGGAATCCGCACAAATGGTCGCCGCGGTCATGGGTATCGAAGCCGGTCTGGCCGAACCGATCAAGTCCTTTAACACCTGCACCGGCGGCCAACGTGCCGCCAACAAATACCTGTACCTGGGCGTGAACACCTGCCGGGCGGAAGCCGCCCTGCTCGGCGGCCAACGCAGCTGCAGTGTGGGCTGTCTGGGGCTGGGAGACTGCGTGCGTGCCTGCCAGTTCAATGCCCTGAAAATGGGACCACTGGGTTACCCGGTGGTGGACCGGGACCGGTGTGTTGGATGCGGTGTCTGCGAAGAGGTCTGCCCCAAGGGCATTATGCAGGTCAGCACCCCGTCACAGCGCATCCTGCATTTCAACCAGTATAATGACCGGCTGGCCCCCTGCCGCCAGACCTGTCCGGCTGAAATTGATATTCCTCAATATATTGCCCAGATTCGCGACGGCGATTATGAGGGTGCGGTGATGACGATCCGCGAACGCAACCCGTTGCTGCTGGCCTGTGGGCGGGTATGCCCCCATCCATGTGAAACCAACTGCCGGCGTGGTATCGAAGACGACCCGGTGTCCATCAACCAACTGAAACGATTTGCCGCCGATTATGAAATGAATTCAGGCAAGCGTCTACCGGTTTCAGTGGCCCCCGAGACTCACAAGCGGGTGGCCGTGGTCGGCGGCGGTCCGGCCGGGTTGACCTGCGCTTTTTTCCTGCGCCGATTGGGCCATGAGCCCACGATCTACGAGGCGATGCCAGAACTAGGCGGCATGCTGCGTTATGGTATCCCCGAATACCGGCTGCCCAAAAAGGTGCTGGACTGGGAAATCGAGGGTATCCTGAACCTGGGCATCGAGACCCACACGCAAACCCGCTTTGGCATTGATTTTGATCTCAACTCCCTGATCAGCCAGGGATACGATGCTGTTTTTCTGGGCATTGGCGCCTGGAAGGATTCAACCCTGCGGGTGGAAGGGGAAAATCTGCAAGGCTGCTACACGGGCATTGATTTTCTGTCCCGGCTGGCCGGTGGTGAACAACTGCCCATTGGCAAAAAAGCGGTAATCATCGGCGGCGGCAACACCGCCATTGACTGCACCCGAAATTTAATCCGGCTGGGAGCCGAAGAGGTGACAATTGTTTATCGCCGAACCCGCAATGAAATGCCGGCCAATCCGGTGGAAATCGAAGCCGCTGAAGCCGAAGGGGCCAAGTTTCTTTTTCTGGCCGCCCCGGTGCGTGTCAGGGGGGATGAAAACGGCCAGGTCACTCACCTGGAATCCCTGAAAATGGAACTGGGAGAGCCCGATGCCAGCGGCCGACGCAGGCCGGTCCCCATTGAGGGATCGGAAACTCTGATTGAAACCGATATGGTGATCACCGCCATCGGACAGTCCCCGGATGTCTCTTTTGCTGAAAAAACCGCCGACCGCCTCCTGGAGTTGAAAATCACCCGCTGGAACACCATTGACGTCAATGAAAAGACGCTGCAAAGTAGTATTCCGTATCTTTTTGCCGCCGGAGATGCGGCTACCGGGCCGAGCCTGGTGGTCGAAGCCATTGGAGGGGGACGGCGCGCCGCCCGCTCCATCCACCAGTATGTTATGCAGCAACCGGTCAAGGCCGATCCCCTGGAACTGCTGGGCAAAAACCGGATCGCCGAGACCCTGTTTGACCAGGTACCGGGGGTTGTCAAGAGCCGGCGGGCGCCCATGCCCGAACTGCCGGTAGCCGAACGCATTCATTCGTTTGTCGAGGTGGACCATGCACTGACCGAAGAAGCCGCGCTGGGGGAAAGCAACCGCTGCCTTTCGTGCTGTTTGACCTGCTACGACCCGGACGCTACTTCACAACTGGGAAAAATATCATCCCTGCCGGATTTGCAGGGACATCCAAAGATAGACTAACAGGCTAAATCGATTTTTTACGAAACCGTCAAGTTCGGCAGCCACATGGGAACCTGCGGCATCGCTGCAGGCATGCGGGCAGTTATGGCCGCCCGGGTGGAAGAATTGCCCCGGGCGCAAAATTTGCTTGAAAGCCGACGGGCATTATGATAGTCGAACCATGGCCAAAAGCGCCGCTATTAAAACAATTTCCATCTATTGCCCGTCCACAAATTGTGGATTCTGGTTTGGAGCTCGGATAAGACATGTTCTCAAAAAAAGAGTTGAAGCTGGCATACGTTCTGGCAATTTGTCTGCTGGTGGTGGGGGCTGTAAGTTATGCGGCTTTTCCGCTCAAAGCCCCTGAAGAACCCATCCGTATCATGTATTCGGTAACCGCCGGCAAGGTTTTATTCGATCACAAAACCCATGGCTCGGAAACAGGTTTTGGCGTCGACTGTCTTGACTGTCACCACCATCCCGGGGAAAGCGACGAAGAAACCATGCTGGCCTGTTCGGACTGCCATGCCCCGCCGCCGGCCGGCCAGAAAGTCAACCCGACCTGCCTGGATTGTCATGAGGCCGATGAGATAGAAGATGCGGAAGTTCCCAATACGGGCGATGCCTATCATGCGCAATGCATTGGCTGCCATAAGGATTTTGGAGCCGGTCCGGTGGAGTGCTCCCAGTGCCACGTCATGTGATCTGGCAAAACAATCATTCTACCGCTGTTTACGGGCGCCGATAAATCATGCGGATCTGCAAAGGTTAAAATATGTTGAAAAAATCTTTCTTCGGTTTGGCAAAACCTCGAATTGAATATGACCTGCTTCCGGCCCGCATGGCCGAGCCTGAAACAGTGGTGGCTTCCAAAACGGCAACCCTTTTTCATCCCAAGCCTGAAGATGAGGCCCCCAACCCACCGATGGCGTTCAAAGTCGGTGATACGGTCAAAATCGGTCAGAAAATAAGCCTGTATGCCGATGACCCGGCCTGTGTCATTTCCAGTGTCAGCGGCACCATTGCTACCATCTCACCGTTTACCGGCGATTTCGGTCAAAACTATACCGCCATCACCATCAAGGT
>JAOZPY010000218.1:3346-5372 GCA_029932495.1 Desulfobacterales bacterium | reverse complement strand
GCCGCTTATGCGGATACGGGCGTGCTGTCTGCCGCCCTCGGCTACGACCCGGCGCAACTGCCGGAGCACCTCGCTAAAAAAATAAACACCATATCGGCCCGGGCGATCTCCCGGGTTCGGATCGGCATGGTTCTGGTCCAGACCCCGGTGGTCTCATGGGATAATTTTGCGATCCATGCCCGGAGAATGGAGGTGATCAGCAGCAAATGGGCGGATACCGTCAACCGGATGGACGGCCAAAGGACATTGCACTGTTTTGTGCTGACCCTGGGCCGTGAGCTTGATGATCTGCTGGAACAAACCGGCAAAAGCGCGCTTTTTGAAGCTTATGCCCTTGATCGTCTGGGCTCGCTGCTGGTCGAAAAAGCGGCCGATGCGCTGGAAAAAAGGCTGCACAAAGCCTTGCGCGCAGACGGATGCGGACTTTCGCGCAGGTTCAGTCCCGGTTACTGCGACTGGGATCTTGCCGCGGGTCAAAGAGCCCTTTTCGATTTTACCCACCCGGAAAATACGGGAATTTACCTGCTTTCCCAGGGGGCCATGCGGCCTTCCAAGACCATTTCCGGGGTGATGGTATCCGCAGCAAAGGTACCCCTGCGCATGCCGTGTCCCTATTGTGAAGACCTGTCGTGCCGGCATCGTCGCAGCTGAACACCAAAACAGGGCAAGCCGGCTGATCTTATTATTGAAAAAATCGGATGGCAGATCAAACCCTGTTGCAAGGCCTCAAATGCTGATGACCTTGTCGGCCAGCTGCATGGCGGTCACGATATCCAGCATGTTGGTGGTCTCGCCGACCTGCTTGCTTTCCAGCAGATGGAAATGCTCAAGGCAGGTGCCGCACACCAGGATCTGAATGCCCTGCTGTTCGTAACTTCTCAGCTCCTCGAGCACTTCCGAGTCGTCAATGGTCAGTTTCACGCCGTTGTTGACAAACACCAACCGCCACAGCTCGTCACCCATTTCATTCAAGGTGCGCAGAAAATTGACCATCAGCTTGCGGCCCAGCCCGTCATCTCCGAATCCCATGCGGTCGGTGGCACACAGAACCATGATCTTTTTTGCACGGGCCTGCGGATGCTCTGAAGGCTGCCCACCAGGTGCCGGAGTTTTTTCTCCTGCCGGCGAATGGCACCTGCCGATAACCCGGAAATCAAATCCCTGTTGTTCCAGCTGCGTTTGAAATCCCCGGGATTCCAGAAAACGCTGGACGTTCTGCTGGGCGGCGGCGTTGTCCACCACCACGGTCACGTGATCAATGTTTTCCTTGTCCAGGGCCGCCCGGGCCTGAATTACCGGTGCCGGGCAGGCCAGACCGCGGGCATCTATTTTTTTCATGGAAGGGCCAGACTCATCGCTCATAAAAAACCTTTTGAAAGGGTTTAAAGTTTATCCCGGCCGGATTTTGTTAAAAATATAAATTTAATTTTTAAATATGTCAAATCGATATTATCTATATGATTGCACCAATCAATTGGAAAGCCCGATCCATGCTCACCCGAAAGTCAACGACCGCCTTTTCAGGCCTCCACTTCATATCGCCCGCCAACAAAAGGTGTCTTTAGTTATTTTTAGTTATAAATACATCTTTATAGATTATCATAATATTTTATTAGAAAAATATTGACATATTTTTACCAAAATGACTAATATCCGTGTACTCTCCCCGGGCATGCGCGGGGAGGGGCAGCTCAATTATTCGATCCCGCCTGGATCAATAAAAAAAACCCGCTTTGGGAGGTACGCCGCAACATGAACAACATCGCATTGATGAACACCCGGGAAGTGGCCCGTTACCTCAACGTAAATGAGAAAATGATCTATACATTGATCGCTGAAAAAGGTCTGCCCGCCACCAAGGTGACCGGGAAATGGGCCTTCCCCAGGCACCTGGTGGAGCAGTGGGTGGAAAACGAGACCGTCAATTATCCCCAGGCACGGGAACCCCTGCCGCCGTATCACGGCCTGGTCATCATCAGCGGCAGCAACGACATTCTCCTGGAACGCACCCTTTCCCTGTTCAACC
>JAOZPY010000218.1:0-3246 GCA_029932495.1 Desulfobacterales bacterium | reverse complement strand
TTGCTGCTCGACCGCGAACTGACCGCAGCGGGCATTGAAGGGCAAAAAATTGACGGCTACGAACGGGAATTGCAACGGCACCTGGACGTGGGACTCGAGGTGCTTGCGGACAGGGCAGATGCGGCTCCCGGCATCCGGGCCGTGGCGGGACTGCTGGATCTCGATTTTATCCCCCTGCGTTGGGAGCGATTCGACCTGCTGGTTCTCAAGCAACATTTTTTTGAACAGGGCGTTCAGCGTTTCATGGGGCTGCTTCATGAACCAGCTTTTAAAAAAATTGCTGAAGAGCTGGCCGGTTATGACCTGAGCATCTCATCGCGGATGGTATTTCCAAAGGAAACCGACCCTGAAAAACAAAGCGCAAAAAAAGGAGAATCCCCATGATAACTGGAAAACGTGCTGTTGAAAAATATCTTGGCCGATGGGTCGTTCTGGCCATGGCCGTCAGCCTCTTGCTGCTGCCTGGCCTCTGTGGGGCCGAGCCCGCAGGAGATCTCGTCATTTTTCATGCGGGATCCCTGGCAATCCCGTTCAAGATGATCGGCCGGGCTTTTACAGCAAAATACCCGCAGGTTCGCATTTACCGGGAAGCGGCCGGATCGCGCACCTGCGCCCGGAAGATCACGGACCTGAAAAAACCATGTGATGTGATGGCCTCGGCCGACTACACGGTCATCGACAACCTGCTGATCCCGGATTATGCGGACTGGAACATCTCTTTTGCCACCAATGAAATGGTGATCATGCACCGGAAAGATTCGGCTTATGCTGCACAAATCAATGGCCGCAACTGGCCCCAGATCCTGCTGCGCAAGCAGGTGGCCTACGGACATTCGGATCCCAACGCCGACCCCTGCGGTTACCGCAGCCAATTGGTGTGGCAGCTGGCGGAAAAATATTATCACCTGCCGGGATTGTATCAAAAACTGCAGCAGCATTGTCCGCCGAAAAATATCCGCCCCAAGGAAACCGATCTGATCGCCCTTCTGGAAAGCGGCGAGCTGGATTACCTGTTTATTTACCGCTCGGTGGCCGAGCAGCACAAAATGCCGTACGTGGCGCTGCCCGCAGAAGTGAGCCTGAAATCCGCCGAGTACGCAACCTTTTACAAGCAGGCAAGCATTAAAATAACAGGGAAAAAACCGGGGCAATTCATCACCAAAACCGGCAAACCCATGGTTTACGGAATTACGGCGCTACGCAAGGCCCCCAATGCCGAAACCGCAGCGGCCTTCGTACAATTCGTGGTCGGTCCCGAGGGTTGTAAAATTATGCAACAAAACGGCCAGCCGCCCATTGTTCCGCCGCTTGCCAGCGGCAAGCTGGATCTGATGCCGCCGGCATTAAAATCCCTGGTGCGCAACTAATCGGCCTATGAAAAATTTTCGCATCCTGTTTTCGGGCATTTCCCTGCTGTTTATCGTCCTGGTGACCGTCCCGCTGATCAACATGATCCTGACAGCGGACCCGAAAATCCTGTGGTCCACCCTGGGCGATCGGGAAGTGACGAACTCCATCGTTTTGACGCTCCGCTCGGCATTGTGGGCGACGCTCGTCTGCCTGGTGTTCGGCATCCCGCTGGCCTATGCCCTGGCCCGCTGGAATTTTCCGGCCAAAAGCCTGGTTCAGGGCCTGGTGGACCTGCCGGTAATGATTCCCCATACAGCCATGGGTATCGCCCTGCTGATGGTTTACGGCAAAAAGTTTTTCCTCGGCCGGATGTTCAGCAAGCTGGGCATCGGGTTTGTAGGAACCGAGGTGGGCATCAGCCTGGCCATGGCCTATGTGTCCCTGCCGTTTCTGGTCAATGCCGCCCGGGACGGCATTGTCGCCGTCGACCCCAAGTTTGAGCGCGTGGCCCGCACCATGGGCGCTTCTCCCTGGCAGGCTTTTTTCAAGGTCACCATCCCGTTGTCCTGGCGGCCCATCCTCTCGGGAGCTATCATGATGTGGGCCCGGGGAATATCGGAATTCGGCGCGGTGGTCATTCTGACTTACCACCCCATGGTCGCTCCCATCCTTGTCTGGGAGCGGTTTGAGGCCTACGGGCTGAAGTACGCCAAACCCGTGGCGGTGCTGTTGATCATCCTGTGTCTTATTATCTTCGCGGCCCTGCGCTGGCTGGCCGCCCGCAAACAGGAACTCTGACATGCTGCAGCTCCAGGACATCTCCCTTCATCTCGGCCGGTTTTCCCTGCAGCGGGTGAACCTGAATGTGCATGCCGGTCAATACCGGGTCCTGCTGGGGCCCACCGGTACGGGCAAAACGGTGCTGCTGGAGACCATCGCCGGTCTTCACCGCCCCGCTCAAGGCCGCATTATTCTCAACGGCCGCGAGGTCACCACCCTTGCACCGGAAGACCGCCACCTGGGCGTGGTCTACCAGGATTATGCGCTTTTTCCGCACCTGAGCGTATTTAACAACATTGCCTTCGGCCTGCGCCTGAAAGGCACCCGCGGCAAAGACCTGCGCAACGCCGTCCATGATATCAGCGGCTTTCTGGACATTGATCATATCCTGGAGCGCACCCCGGTCCATTTGTCCGGCGGTGAGCGCCAGCGGGTGGCACTGGCCCGCGTGCTGGTCTTAAAACCCCTCATGCTGCTGCTCGATGAACCCTTAAGCGCAGTGGACCGGCTGACAAGGGATCGGCTCCAGAATGAACTGAAACGGATTCACCATGAACTTGGACTAACCATCCTGCACATTACCCACGACTTGAGCGAGGCCTTCCGGCTGGCAGACCGGCTGACAATAATGAAAAACGGAACCGTGGTGCAGGAAGGAACTCCCGGGCAAATCTCAGCCCATCCCGGCAGCCGGTTTGCGGCGCAATTGCTGGGAATCGAAAATTTCATCCCGGCCCGGGTGGAAGAAGGAAAAAGGCTTTTTCTCGAAGGCCTCGGTTGGGTGGATCCGCATATTCTTTCGCCGTGGCCTTCCGGGCACAGCCAAATTTTTGTAACGATTCCGGGATGGGCCGTTGAATTTGCCGGCATCCGGGATGCGGCCAAATACTGGTGGCGGGGATCCATGCAAATTACAACCGTGATCCAAACCGGTACAAGCATTGAAGTGCACCTGCGCGGTGAAAATGGCCTCGGCCTGCGTACTGTCTTTTCCCGGCGGGAGGCCGCTCAACTGCCCTTTGCCCTGGTGCCGGGCCGCTCAGCTGAAGTCGGTTTGTCCAAAAAAGGCATTCACTGGGTTGCCCGGGATGAGACGCCGCATCCTGGTAAAATTGC
>JAOZPY010000217.1:3249-5377 GCA_029932495.1 Desulfobacterales bacterium | reverse complement strand
TCTGCAAGCCTTGCAGCAGGAACCGTTTCACGTGCTGATTCTGGATGTCATGCTCCCGGATATTGACGGTTTTGAAGTCTGCCGGCGAATCCGCAGTCGCGGATCGGATATCCCCATCCTGATGCTTACGGTTAGAAAAGAAGTTGCTGACCGCGTAAAAGGATTGGATAGCGGAGCCGACGATTACCTGACCAAACCGTTTAGCTTCGATGAACTTCTTGCCCGGATCCGAGCGCTGCTACGCCGCAGTGTACCTGCCCGCGAGAATATAAAATTGCAGGCCGCGGGCATTGTCATGGATGTCGCAACACGGCAAGTCTACCGGCATGGCAAGCCAATTGACCTGACACCAACTGAATTCAGCCTGCTGGAACTTTTCTTGCGCCACCCCCAGCGCGTCTTTACCAGAGAAACGCTTTTAAATCGGGTGCTGGGCTATGATTATGACGGCGGAACCAACATCATCGATGTTCACATCAGCCATCTGCGCAACAAATTGAGCGACCGCCCGTCACACTTGATTCGCACCATTTATGCCGTTGGCTACGCCTTTCATCCGGAGACAGACACATGAACCGCTGGCGCACATTGTCACTGCGCGGACGCCTGGTTTTGCTTTACGCCGCTTTATTGATTTTATCTGTCGGCCTGGTGGGCTGCTATTCTTACTGGAACATCTGGCAGCTGTTCATCAGCAGCAAAAGCAGCCATTTACGAGCCAGCGCCAAACCGGTCATAGAACACTGGCTCATTGATTGCAACCTCACAGAGCAGGACTTTGTCCACCTGAGTTTCACCGCCCATGATGCCGCCAGCCTTGCCCGCGATCTGACATCGCGCAATACCGTTGCCGTTATCCTGAATCGGCAGGCAAAAATACTCGCCAATGGCAAACGGCTGCCCGAAGAACCGACCGCCCCTGCGCCTGATAATCATTATTTGCGCCGGGCTCTGTCCGGAGAAAATGAAATCACCTACCGCAGCAAAGTTAACGCCACGCCGGTTCTCGTTTTGCTGATACCGCTTCGTCCCCATCCGGCAAGCCCGCACATCTTTGGAGTGGTTCAAATCAGCACCTTGCTTACGGATATCAACCGGATCCTTTTTCGCCATGGCGCCATGCTCATCGGCATTATGGCTGTTATTCTGATATTGGGAGTTGCGGCCGGGTTCTGGCTGATCGGCATCAGTCTCAAAGATTTACGCGGCCTGCTGGTAACCTGCAACCAGATCACCAGCGGCAATTTTACCCGCCGAGCCCACGTAAACAATCCCAGAGATGAAATCGGGCAGTTGGCCAAATCCTTCAACCAGATGATCGACAGGATAGAAACGACATTTGCATCTCAACAACGCTTTGTCGCCAATGCGGCCCATGAACTGCTTACCCCGCTTACGGGATTGCGCGGCTCGCTGGAAGTCTTGCTGCGCGGCGCACAGGATGATGCCGCAGCGGTCGCCCGCCTTTCCAGGGGCATGTACAAGGAAGTTGATCGTCTGATTCGGCTTTGCGACCAACTGTTGGGGCTGTCGCGACTGGAGGGGTCTTCCAATGTCCGCAAACAGCGCATTGTTTTATCTGGATTCATTAATGACTTCAAAAACCAGGCTCAAGTGCTGGCACAGGACCACTCAATGATCATTGAGCCCGGGCCTTTTGTGACATTCATTGCAGATCCCGACCTGCTCAAGCAGATCCTGCTGAATCTTCTGTCCAATGCCCTGCACTATTCGCCGCCGGGCACCTCCATTATACTTGGCTGGAGGCTACTCCCGGGTCAAGTGGAAATTTGGCTTTCTGACCAGGGAATCGGCATGGATGCAGAAACGCTGTCGCATGTTTTTGAGCCTTTTTACCAGGGCAAGGCCATCACCGTTTCCGGCGAAAAGGGTGCCGGGCTCGGGCTCTCACTGACCCAATCGATGGTCGCAGCCCACGGCGGTGCCATTCGGATTGAGAGCAAGCCCGGTCAGGGTACCAGCGTCTTCGTTACTTTTCCCCTGCAATGATCCGCGTTCCCACCTAAACATTGCCCTCGCAAACCTTAATCTTTTCTTAATATTTTCTTTGGGACTTCTTAATCTTTGTGGCCTATCGTCTGTTTAAAAACGCGAAAGGCAGGATTCA
>JAOZPY010000217.1:0-3149 GCA_029932495.1 Desulfobacterales bacterium | reverse complement strand
GCACAACCAGAGGCCATGCCACCGCTTCTGACACAACAAGCCCCTGCTCCAGCACCATTGCCAGCTGTACCGGGACCGCCGGCAATTCCACCAGCGGCTCCTGGAGTTCGGCCTGGACCGCCGGCCACACCACCGCTGCCCGGCCCCGGGATTATAGTTGTGCAAACCATTGCCCCCCAAACACTGCGGGCCAATTTACCGAAAGCCATCGCAGCTGCCCGAAAGCTTGGCAACCAGCTTGAGCCGGGAAAAGTGTGGATGATGCGTGGCCCTGCTGGAGAAGTAGAAATCAAAGCGGGGATACTGTATCAGGGTATCGCGGTGGCTGTTTTACATTTCAACCCCTTGTCCGGCGATGTGCTGCCCCTGGGCATCAATACCCATACTTACCAGAGCAACATCCAGATCCAGGCAATTAAAACCCGTTTGTCGAATGTGATCGAAAATTTGCAAATTATACCCGCAGCGGAATTTAGAGAGCCGGAAGCAAGTTGGTCGTTTCCGATCATCCTAGGCGACAGGATCGTTGCCCATCTAAATGTGTACTACGATGGCATTCATATCTTGCAAAATTATTCAGCGAATCAGGAAATGATTTTTTATGGTCAATAAATTTTATTGCGCGGGCGTTTCTGCCCTGAAGAAAAATTTCTTGCCGGTTATCCTGCTTGTAACGGCGCTGGGGCTGGCGGTCGCCCTTGGGCAGCCCCTGCGACGCTTTCCCAATTTTGTGGACTGGAATACCATTGTGACGCTAAGCACACTGCTGCTGATTACAACCGGTATTAAGGAAAGCGGCCTGTTCTATCTCGCGGCTTATCGTATTTCCCGGCGAATGGACAACGAGCGTCTGCTTGCGTTATTGCTGATTTTTATCTCGGCGCTGCTGTCCATGTTTCTAACCAACGACGTCGCCCTATTCATCATCGTCCCACTGACGCTGAGCCTGCAGCAAATCGCTGATACCGATTACAGTAAAATCATCGTGTTTGAAGCTATTGGCGCAAACATCGGCTCCTCGCTGACGCCCATTGGCAATCCCCAGAACATTTTTATCTGGCACCAGTGGGGCATTTCATTTCTGCATTTTATTGAAAAAATGGCTCCCATGGTTTTGGTCATGTCGTTGTGGCTGTTTGTCTTTATTGTTTTTATTTTTTCACCCAAGCATCTAACATGCACCAATCATCGTCATGCGGTTGTGGATCGCAGTCTGTTTTATCTGGCCGCAGTTTTATTAATAGCGTTTATTGTTGCCGTTGAAATGCACTGGGAAAGATATCTTCTGGGGATTGCATTTTTTTCCCTGGCATGGATGCGCAAAAAAGTCCTTTTTAAAACCGACTGGGGTCTCATTTTTCTTTTCATTGTCATTT
Organism: Desulfobacterales bacterium; assembly: GCA_029932495.1. Classification (GTDB taxonomy): domain Bacteria; phylum Desulfobacterota; class Desulfobacteria; order Desulfobacterales; family JAFDCJ01; genus JAFDCJ01. The sequence continues at coordinate 1,773 of JAOZPY010000217.1, read as the reverse complement.
TCATTAACATCAATCTAATCTGTCAGGTCGAGGCAGCCCAACATGCCCTTGCCCATCTGAATTTTGACAATCCCCGCAAGCTGGTTCTTTCCGGCGCTTTCATGTCGCAGGCAATCAGCAATGTTCCTTCAGCCATTTTGCTGGCCAATTATTCATCTAATTTCAAGGTGATTGCCTATGGCGTCAATATTGGAGGAAACGGGTTGCTGATTGGTTCTTTTGCCAACTTAATCGCCTTGCGCTCTATTAAAAAACAATTCAAGTATTGTTTGTTTCATGCATATTCTCTTTCGTATTTTACCATTACTCTTATTTCCATTTACTATTTTCTAATTTAAATTGTGTTTTCACCGCTAAGCTCGCTGAAAACGCAGGCAATAAGCATATCTTGGTTATGCACCTGCGCATTTTACCTCTGCGTTTTCTGCTTGCTTTGCCCGCCAAATTCATTTATACTGAAAAAGAAGTTTTTTCAATAACTTGAATATCATCCTGCCGATGGATGAGGGCCGTTCCAACGTTTTGTTCGCTGCGAATTCTGCAATTCCTGCAAAACCGTTTGAGGACTTGCTCATCAAACAATCACTGCCAAAATATCTCGACGATCATAACCAAACCGCCGATCTATCGCTGGTCGGATTGGCTTTATTCTTCTGCGTTGCAATGACCGCAGCATTCTGGCCGGGAGTTGGCACCTGGGAAGTTTTGCAGTTTGCGCTGCAGCGCAAACTGCCCGTAATGAACGATTGGAAATCTCCGTTTGTAGCTATCCTTTACTGGTTATCCGATGATTTTTTTAAAAGCACGGGGCCCATCTTACTGACCCAGCAAGCTCTGTTTTGGTCCGGGCTGGCCCTGTTGGCGCGCAGTACGCTCAAAAGCCTCACCGGCCGCATCTTCTTTTTTCTGGCTGTCGCAATTCTGCCCCCCGTATGGATTACCGGGATTTTGCTATGGAAAGAAGCGTGGACGATTTCTTTCCTTGCCCTGAGCATCGGCGCAATGTTTGCGTACCTGCAAAACAGACGGGCCTGGTGGTACGCAGGGATTGCCCTGCTTGCAGCGATTTTGCTGACAACAACCCGTCACAACGCACTGCTGCTGACATTTCCCGTTTTTTATGCTGCCGCCCGAACAACGGCTGCCAAATTCTCCAGCGTCGCCGGAAATCAACGCCGGATGATATTCATTGCGTTTTTTTCCATTTTGTTGATCATGACTTTGACGGTAAACTGGGCAATAAATAGCAGGGGTAAACAACATTGTCACATCTGGCACCAGAGTCTTCTCTGGGATCTTGCTGCTCTTTCCCTGACCGAAGACAAGATACTGATCCCCGATGCATTCAGAAAAAGCGGTGAAGCCGGATCACTGGCTCGCATCAGGCGCTATTTTACGTACTATAACTCGGATCCTCTTTTTTTTGGACCCAACGCCCCGTTAAGGCAATATGGAACAGCCTGGTCGGGATGCACCGAACGACCGCCACTTGATATTCTTTTGAAAGGTTGGTTTGATTCCGTTTGCAACTATCCTGGTGCCTATCTGCGTCACCGCCTGTTCTATTGCCTGTACCTGCTCGGCATTCCGGTCATATCACAAAGTCAGCGAGGAAAAGGATACTACCGGATTGACTCAGAAGTCACCCCCAGAGCGAATCGATCCCGACTCTTCCGGCTCATCTTGACAAGCCCGATTTACAATGCTCTGGTGACCGCCATTCCCGGTAAAGGCTGGCTTTATGCCCTGATTTTTCTGCTGTCTGGAATTGGT
>JAOZPY010000216.1 GCA_029932495.1 Desulfobacterales bacterium | reverse complement strand
AAACCGTATGCTAAAATCCATCATTGCCCCTGGTTGAAAAGATTTCAGTACCCACGCCGCAAATCGATAACAACCACCGGATTGTTTTGGCCATGTAGACTTTTTTTTGACACGGGGGGTAGACAAGCACCAATCTGTGATTATTTTAGTTAAAATTGATAATCATTCCCACCAACAAAGTCTTCGGCAGCAAAATAATCCCACGCCGGAGCACATCAAGAAAGGAGTGTTGAAATGAAAGGAAAGTTTTTTGTATTCTTATTGGCTATTGCACTGGTCGTTCCGGCTGCGGTTCAGGCCGCCGAGATCATCACCCGGGAAGACATCGTTCAGAAAACCATAGTGGAAGATCAGTTTATAAAGATGGCCGATAATTTTATCATCCTCTTCGATACGTCCGCCTCCATGGGAGATCGCTGGAAGAAAGGTGCCACCAAGTCGAAACTTGAGATTGCCAAGGAAATCCTGCAAAATGGAGACAAACGGATTCCGGACCTGGGATACAACGCCGGGCTGTACACTTTTTCACCTTTCAAGGCCGTTTATCCCATGGGCCCGTTTGACCCCCAGAAATATTCCCGCGCCATTGACAGCCTGACCACCACCGCCAGCGGCAACACCTTTTTGCCCAAGGCGCTGCGGGATCTCGAACCTGTTTTAAAGGGGCTTTCCGGCAAAACCGTGGTGTTCATCTTCAATGACGGAACCTTCAGCGAACTCGCCGGAGCCAAAGAACCCGAAGATTATACCCAGGAATTTGCCGACAAATACAATGTCTGCTTTTACATGATCGGTGACGCCAAGACCTATCCGGCCAAAAAAAGGCTCAATGACATGGCCAAGGCCAACGCCTGCTCACGGGTGATTCCGTTTCAGAGATTTGTCGAAAATCCGGAGTACACCACCGGCGCCCTGTATACGGTCAAAGCCACCGCACGGGTGGTGACGGTCACCGAGACCCGCATTGCCGGTGTCAAGGTCAAAAATGTGGGCTTTGCTTTCAACAGCGCCGTTGTCGAGCCGCAGTACCAGAGTGAACTCAATGATCTGGGAAATTTTCTGCAAACGCACTCCGACACCTTCGTCCTGCTGGTGGGTTACACCGACAGTGTCGGCTCCGAGGAGTATAACCTGGCCCTGGGCAAACGCAGAGCCGAGAGTGTGGCCGCCTATCTGGCTGACAATTTCAACATTGCCCCTGAGCGCATCGTAACCAACTGGTACGGCGAGGCCAATCCGATCGCCGACAATGCCACGGCCGAAGGCCGCGCGCAAAACCGCCGGGTGGAAATAGCGGTTGGCGGACTATAAGCCTGTCATGACATAACTGTGCCGTTGCATACGGCATAAACAGCAATGAGGCAACCGGCCGATCCCATGGCTGGTTGCCTCTTTTTTTTGATCCCCGCCTAAAACCGCCCGGCCCACGTCACTGCTGCACCGCGCCCGGGCCTGGGGTTCCCCCGCCCATCAATTCCAATCGCATTATCACGTCAGATATGGTAAAATTTTCGAGAAACCGGAAAATCGCCACAAAAACGCAATTAATCAATGAAGACAAAAAAACACATCCAACCGGTGCCGGCCCTGAAAAAAGACGTCAGCGTTCACCGGGCGTTTGTATACGGCGCCGGCTTGCCGGGACTGGGGCAATATTATGCCGGCGCCCGCATGCGGGCAATTGCAACCGCACTGGCATTTTTCACCTTCAGCGCCTGGTTTGCCTGGCTGCTGGTGGAAATCATGGGCGGCCTCGCGAGCCGGATTTTTAGCAGCCTCAACGGGATGGCGCCCCCGGCCCTGGCGCAGGTACCCTTGATCCCCCTGGCGATTTCGTTTTTCGGAATGTATTTTATCTGGCTGTGGGCCATGATCGATGCCGTGGCCGCGGCCGCAGCCTACCGGCGAAAAGCCGGCGCACCTTCCCAGAGCAGTGCTTTCTGGGCGACGGCCACCGCCTGGTTTTGCCCCGGCGCCGGTCAGGTTTATACGGATGAGCGTCGTTTCGGCTATCTTCTTTTTGCCGCCTACTTCATGGCCATCCTGTTGACCGTACCCGCCTATGTGCACCTGGTGCAGCACGTCGTTGAGATGGTCAAAGACGGCCAGCTGTCGTCCGACCGGCCGCTGGGCGTTATCGACCTCATCCACGGGCTGATGACCCGGACAAATTACAGCTTTGGCAAACTGCTGCAGACCTCGCTGCGCTGTTTTTCCGTGGCGGCCGCCATCGACATTTTGGCCCGGGGGGTCCTGAAAAAAACCTCCCGGTGGTCCGAGCCGTCAGCGGCTGCAACGGCGGGGCTTGCCGGACTCAACTGGCTGTGCCCCGGCGCCGGTCAGCTTTTGCAGGCACGCCGGAAACCCGGCTGGATCATTCTGGCCGGTTACATTGGCAGCCGGTTGCTCATCGGGCTGCTGCTCAGCGCTGACCTGATAAGCGTCGCCCAGGCCGACAGCTTAGCCTGGATTCCTGCAATCCTGCAATGGGGATCTGTGGCCGAAGCCGTGCTCTGGATGATGACCAACCGCCGTCGTCAATCAAGTTCGTAATCCTGCAGCCGATAACGCAACCGGGTGAAGCGCTGCCGGGTTTTGTTGTTACGGATTCCCATGGCCAATGCCTTTTTGCTCCCCACGATCACCACCAGATCCTTGCCGCGGGTAACCGCCGTATAGAGCAAGTTGCGTTGCAGCAAGATATAATGCTGGACAACGATGGGAATGATCACCACCGGATATTCGGAGCCCTGGGATTTATGAACGGACACGGCATAGGCGGCAACGATTTCATCCAAATCGCTGAAATCATAATCCACCGAGCGGCCGTCAAAATTGATGACAACCTGCCGCTCCGGCCAGCTGATGGCGGCGATGCGACCGATATCACCGTTAAAAACTTCCCGTTCGTAGTTATTGCGCACCTGCATCACCTTGTCATTGACCCGAAAGGTTTGCTCCGCCCGGCTCACCCCTCCCTCCCCCGGATTCAAGGCCTGCTGCAATTGGCAGTTTAGATTGCCGGCACCCACCACGCCCCGATGCATGGGGGTCAACACCTGGATATCTTCGACCGGATCAAAGCCGAAACGCCGGGGGATGCGTTTGCGGCACAGCTCCACAATGATATCCAGCACCCGGGCAGGATCGTCCTGTTCAATAAAATAAAAGTCGTTGTGTGGGTCGGAATCATCGCCACTGTCAAATACCGGCACAATTCCCTGGTTGATTTTATGGGCATTAACCACGATTCGACTGGTTTTGGCCTGGCGAAAAATCCGGTTAAGCGTCACCACCGGTGCCACAGCGGATGCAATGATGTCATTTAGCACGTTGCCGGCACCCACCGACGGCAGTTGATGGACGTCGCCCACCAGAATCAGGCAGGCCGTTTCCGGAACCGCCTTGAGCAGGTGATACATCAAAACCGTATCGATCATTGAAGCTTCATCGACAATGAGCACATCACATTTCAGCGGTCGCTCGGCGTTGCGCTGGAAACCGCCTTTCTGCAGGCTGTATTCCAACAGGCGGTGAATGGTCATGGCGCCAAAACCGGTGGTCTCGCTCATCCGTTTGGCAGCACGGCCGGTGGGTGCGGCCAGCAGGATGTGGGGGGCAATCCTGGAAAATATCTTCAAAACCGCATTGATGATCGTGGTCTTGCCGGTCCCCGGACCGCCGGTGATCACCAGCAACTTGCTTTCAGTCGCCCGGCGCACGGCCTGGACCTGGTTTTCAGCCAGAGTAATGGCAAGTTGCCGCTGGACCCAATCCACTGCCCGATCCGTATGAATTTCGCGAATCGACCGCCGGGCCCTGAGCAATTTATGCAGGCTCTGGGAAATGCCGGTTTCGCACAAATGGTACTTTGCCAGGAACACGGCCTTGTTGTCATTTTGAAAGTCTTCGACGGCCCCGTTCGGGTCCTCGATGACGATTTTGCGCTCCAGCGCCAGGACCCCAAGCGCCCCGGTGACAGGTTTGCGGTCTACTTCCAGGATTTCAGCACTTTTTCCAACCAACCGCCCGTATGGATAGTAAACATGTCCCTCATCGGACAGCTGCTGGAGGACGTAAAGGATGCCGGCCCGTATCCTGACAGCGGAATCTTTTGCAAAGCCCAGCTTGCCGGCAATCCGGTCGGCAGTCACAAATCCGATGCCGAAAATTTCGGTGGCCAACCGGTAGGGATTTTCTTTTACAACCGCGATGGAGCGCTGGCCGTAGTGTTTAAAAATCTTGGCGGCATAGCCCGAACTGACGCCATGGCCCTGTAAAAAAAGCATGACATCGCGTATCTCCCGCTGGGACTGCCAGGCTGCCGCGATACCGGCGATACGTTTCTTGCCGATTCCCTGCACTTCGGCCAGCCGCTGGATATCGTTTTCGATGATCTCCAGGGTATTTTTGCCGAACCGATCCACGATACGCCCGGCTATGACCGGACCCAACCCCTTGATCAGGCCGGAGCCAAGATATTTGCGAATACCCGCGACCGTAGCCGGAACCCGGGTCTGATACCCGCTGACCTTGAACTGCTCGCCGAACCGGGGATGCACAGACCACTGACCGCGCATGTCCAGGACTTCACCGGGCACGGGAGCCATGAGGGTGCCGACCACCGTCACCGGCTCGCGCCGGCCGCGAACCTTCACCCTGGCAATGGTAAACCCGTTTTCCTCGTTGCTATAGGTGATGCGCTCGATCTGTCCGGTTAAATTGCTGTCCATTGTCCTGCTGTTTTCTCAGGATTTAAAACCAAATAAGTTGCACTGAAACCATAACATACTGCCATGTCTCTATAAATGGATTCAGCGCCTCGGATCAGGCCCGAGGGCAAGGCGTCCCGTGAATTGAAAGCGCAGCGTACACGTCAGTACGTGAGCATTTCAATTCGCGGGACAACACCGCCATTGGGCCTTAGACGAGGTGCTGAATCCATTTATAATAGGTGGCCGCGCCCACCGCCCACAACAGCACCAGCACCGTCAGCACCGCACAGGCGCCGGCTAAAATTTTATGAAGTAACGTTTCTTTTTGCTTTTCCCGGTATCCCAGCAACCAGCCGCCGACAATTCCCGTAAAAATCCCGCCGCCATGGGCCCAGTTGTTGATCCCCGGCACCAGCAGTCCGAAGATAAACAAAAACACCACCCAGCCGACAATCTGCCGGTACAGGGCCCTGCCGTATACACCTCCCCGGCTTTTGCCGTAGTACAGAATAGCACCCACCAGCCCGCAAACAGATGCCGATGCGCCGATGGTCCAGTATACGCCCGCCAGGTAGGAAGTCAGGTAACCGACGATTCCGGCCAGGCTATAAATGATGAACATCCGGTAAACCCCGAATTCCCGGTTGACCAGCGGCGCCAGT
>JAOZPY010000215.1 GCA_029932495.1 Desulfobacterales bacterium | reverse complement strand
GCCGGGCGGTGATGAAAGGCAATGGCTTCGATGATCGGTGTTTCCACGCGCCACAGCCCCATCAGGTAAGCACCGATTTCAGCATGGGTGGTGCCGAAGGCTTCGTATTCCAGCTCCCACAGGTTCCGGCCGCCGGCCTGTGCTTCGGCCAGCAGCTGCCGGTAGGGTTTTTGAAAATTGGTCGCCAGAATGAGCTTTCCCAGGTCATGCAGCAGCCCGGCCATCAGGGCATGATTGATCATGACCTGGGCCATTTTTTCTGCGCTGACAATGGCCCGGGCGTGGGCGCTGACCGCCAGGCTGTGATTAAACAGGGTGTCAATATCAAACCAGCGGAAATTTTTCTGACTGAACTGGGCAAAAATTTTGACCGACAGCACCAGCGATTTGATGGTTTGCAGTCCGAGCAGCGCCACGGCCTGCTGGGGGCTGTCGATTCTGCGGGGCAGGCCGAAAAAGACCGAGTTGACCACCTGCAAAATTTTGGCGGTCATACTGGGATCGGTGGCCACGATTTCGCCCACTTTTTTAATGGACGGGTCGTCGGACTGCATTTCAGCCATGATGGCGGTATAGATGGACGGCAGGCTGGGGAGCGATTCGATGCGGGCGACGATTTTTTTGATGGCCGCATCCGACAGGATGTCGCGCAGGGCGAACAGCTTGGCCAGGGTTTGCTGCAACACCTTGGCATCACAGGGTTTTGCCAGGCTCTGGTGGGCGATCTGGACGGATTTAAGGGTGATGTCGTGCTCCAGGTGCCCGGAAAGAATAATGCGCACCACGTCGGGGTGGCGTTTTCTGACCTCGGTCAGCAGCCGGGTGCCGTCCATTTCAGGCATTTTCAGGTCCGAAACAATGACGTCCACGGGGTGTTGATCCAGGATCTCCAAAGCGTCGGCACCGCTGGCGCTAAACGTCATGTCCCATTCATGACGCATTTTGCGCAGGGTGCGCTGAAGGCCCTTGAGGACCATGGGTTCGTCATCGACGAACAGGATCCGTTTTTTGAGGTTTTCATCCATTGGTTTCGGAATCGGTCTGCATGGGCAGTCCGATGATAAAGGTGGCCCCCTGCCCCGGCGGGCTTTCAAGATCCAGGGTGCCGCCGTGTTTTTCAACAATCACCGAATGGGCAATGGCCAGGCCCTGGCCCGTTCCCCGGCCCGGCTCCTTGGTGGTAAAAAAAAGATCGAATATTTTATGCTGAATTTCTTCGGGGATGCCGGCCCCGGTGTCACTGATGTAAATCCGGACCCGGTTTTCTTCATGGGCGGTGCGGATGCGAATCAACCCTTTTTTCGATGAATTGCCCCCGTTGGCATCGATGATGGCATGGGACGCATTGACAATCATGTTCAAAATCACCTGGTTCAGTTCGGCCCTGAAGCAGGGCACCGGCGGCAGGGACGCGTCAAAGTCGGTTTCCAGGTCCGCCACGTACTTCCATTCATTGCGGGTGATGGTAATGGTCTTTTCGATTTCGGCGTTGATGTCGGTGGGTTCCTTGTCGGCCATGCCCGGGTGGGAGAATATTTTCATGGCCTGGACGATTTTGGCGATGCGCTCCACGCCCTTGAGGGTGTGCTCGATGGCCACCGGGATTTCATCGCGCAGGTAATCCAGGTCAAATTCTTCGATGCGATCTTGAGCGGCGGCAATCTGTTCTGCGGTCAGCGGCCGGGTGCTGGCCGCTGACAGCAACTGTTCGTATTCTTTGATGATGTTAAACAAATCATCAAATGCATCCTGGAAAAAGCGGGTATTGTCGCCCACGAACTGGGTGGGCGTGTTGATCTCGTGGGCGATGCCGGCCGCCAGCTGGCCGATGGCCTCCATTTTGTGGGACTGCTGCAGCCGGGCCTCCAACTTTTTGCGCTCGGTGATGTCGGCTCCGATGATGGTCAGCCCCAGAATGCGCCGGCCGTCGCCGTTTAAAGGGTTGATGGTGATGCCCAGGTAGCGCTGTTCATCGTTTGAGCAGCGAAAGGGGATATCATCCACCCGCACCGAACCGTGTTGTTCCCGGCTGCGGGTGATGCCGGCTTCAATTTTTTCCCAGTCCCAGTCCATACCGCACTGACTCATGGGCCGGCCCATGACGGTGGCCGCCGAAATGCCGAGGATTTTTTCCGCTTTGGCGTTCCAGTGCACAATCCGGTTGTCCTTTGACAGCCCGATCAGGATGGTCGGAATCGAAGCAATCAGGTGCTCAATTTCGGTGTGGGTTTCTTTCGGGTGGGATTGCGCCTCCTGGCGTTGCCGGGTTTCGCGTGTCAGCGCCGCATTGGCTTTTTCCAGCGCGACGGTCTGTTGCTTGAGTAAATTTTTCATCATTTCCTGAAATTTCCGTATGGACGGATTGGATGGTTGGATTTGTCCTTCGGAGCCGACATGGTTCCCGCAGCCACCGGCACAGTTGTTTTATCGGCGTTATAAGGGGAATCTTTAGTATCTTTTACACGTTGGAACACACAGGGGAGTCTTCAAGAAAATGCTTGCAAAAGATAGCAGAACCCGGGATTAAGATATCCTCAGGACGGTTTGGCAAACTCGGAACTGACCTACTAACTTCAAATTCGGCAAAGAGGGTTCAAAATGAAAAACAGCACCTATGCGCACTTGTTCAAGCCATTGACGATCAAAGGGTTGCGGCTAAAAAACCGGATCACCATGGCCCCCCTTTACCTGGGCTATGCGGCCGCGGGGGGCAAGGTTTCTCCCCTGCTGCTGTATCATTACCAGCGAATGGCCGCCGGCGGGGCGGCGATGGTGATGGTGGAAAACGCGAGCATCACGCCTGCCGGCAGCGGCTCGCCGCGCACCCTCCGCTGCGACCACAACCGCTATATCGCCGGGCTCGAAAAACTGGCCGCCGCCATCAAGTCCCAAAAAAGCCGGGCCGGGCTGCAGATCAATCACGCCGGGCGCTTTGCCTTTACCGCCGAGCCGGTGGCCCCCTCGGCGGTGACGGCATTTAAAAGAACGCCCCGGGAGCTGACCCGCAAAGAGATCACCACCATCGCCCGGCAGTTTGCCAGCGCGGCGCTGCGGGTGCAAAAGGCAGGCTTTGACCTGGTGGAGCTGCACGGCGGCACCGGATACCTGCTGTCCCAGTTCGTTTCCCCGCACACCAACCAGCGCAGCGATGGTTACGGGGGATCGCTGGCCAACCGCCTCCGGTTTCCCCTGGAGGTTTTGAAGCGCGTCAAGGATGCGGTGGGGGATTTTCCGGTGGGCTATCGTTTTTTGACCGATGAATGGCTGCCCGACGGGCTGAAAGTCAAGGAATCCGTGGTGTTGGCCGCCGCCCTGGCCGAAAACGGCATTGCCTACATTTCGGCCATGGGCGGGACTTACGAGTCGTTTTTTCTGCCCGAGGTGCTCAGGCGCTCTCAAAGGCCCGGTTACATGGTTTCGCTGGCTGCGGCCGTCAAAAAGCAGGTGACGGTCCCGGTGATCACCGCCGGCCGGATTTCGACCCCCGCCCGGGCCGAATCCATCTTGAAGACCGGAAAGGCGGACCTGGTCGGGCTGGCGCGCCCGTTGTGGGTGGATCCCCTGTGGCCGGTCAAGGCGCGCCGGGGGCAGGAACGCAGCATCGTCCACTGCAGCCCCAAGTGCAATGCCTGCATGGAGCTGGTCATGCGGGGCAAACCCGCATTCTGTCCGCGCTGGAGCCGGGAACATCGAACCGCCTACCGGGAACTGTTCAGGTAACCATGAAAGCCAGAACGGTTGAACTAAAAGGTGTGGCGCCGATATTGCTGGAGCGCAGCCGCCGGGCCAGGCACATCAGCGTTTCAATCCGGCCGTTTAAAGGGGTGCGGGTGGCGGTTCCGGTGGGGGTGTCATTTGATCGCGCCGAGCAGTTTGCGCGCTCCAAGGCCGGCTGGATCAAAAAGCACCTGGAAAAGATGCAGCGCCGGCAGCAAGAAGCCGAGGCCCTGGCCGAAGGCCGGCCCATTGACCGCAAGGCCGCGCACCGGCAGCTTGTCGAACGGCTCGAGCAATTATCGCGACAGCACGGCTTTGCCTACAACCGGGTGTTCATCAGAAACCAGAAAACCCGCTGGGGCAGCTGCTCGAACAAAAACAACATTAATCTGAACATCAACCTGATCCGGCTGCCCCCCGAGCTGATCGACTACACCATTTTGCACGAACTGGTGCACACCCGGGTGAAAAACCACGGACCTGACTTCTGGCGGCAGCTGGAAGCCGTGCTGGCCGGTGCGAGGCAGCTGGATAAAAAGCTCAATGACTATACGCCGGCGCTTATTTATTCCTATAAAGTTGTATAATAATAATTAGCAAGACGAATAGCCGGGCGACTTTTCTGCGGTATTACTCCAATAGCTCCAGTTCGCGAAGCGCCTCGGGGGTGGGAGCGCCGGTTTTCTGGTCCCAGCCCCATTCTGCGTAGTAATCGGCCGCCATCTGCTCGATGTCACGGTGATGCAACTGCTCGCCGGTGACATAGTTTTTGAAGCCCGTTCCGTTGACCCAGCGCGGCGGGATGGATTCTGTCTCGCGGCCGATGCCTTCTTTGACGTTGATCAACTTGTAAAGGGTCCACACGCGATCGGCGCGCCGCCTCAGGGCGTCCAGATCGGTGGGGATGCCGGTGACGGCCTCGTAAAGTTCGGCACACAGGCCGGCGTTGTAAAAACGATTGATCTGGGCCCGGGCACAAACCCCCAGCGATGCCAGAATACAAAACCAGCGATGGGAATATTTCAGCAGCGCACCGATATCAAGCCGCTGTTGTTGTTCTGGCAAATTTAAGTCCGGCAAAATTCGCTCGATGGCCTGGGCAGGAACCCCCATGCGCTGGAGATGGCGGGGGAAAACGTCCAGGGGCCGTTTGGCATAGTAGGTCGGCGAGCCCCCCGATCCCACATGGGGGCCCCGGGGATCAAGGATCTGGCCCAGCTCCATGGTACCGAATAGATCCCAGGGAAGGGCTGATCCCGGGCCGGTATAAGGATGCATGCCCTTGACGATGGCCGGGGCATGGGCGGCGGCTGCCTCTCCGCAATGTGCCAGGATCGCCTTGAAGCTTCCGGCCAGAAGATCTCCCAGGCCCTGGCGCCGGGCGATTTTTTCCGCCCAGCTTTGCATGGAACCCAGCGATGTGATGTCGACCTCCGGTTGTACCTCGGCGGCCGGCAGGATGCCCTTTTCGGCCAGGGTCTTGACAAAACCCATGATTCCCATGAACTCAAACATGTCCAGGCCGTATCCATCCAGGGTTGCCACCAGTCTGACGGCCTGGCGAAAGTCCGCCATGCCGTACATGGTGGGCATGAGCAGGTTGATGGCCGAGCTGGAACTGGCCACCAGCCCCTTGAATTCGCCGTCTCTGATTTCCACCACGTCCTTGCAGCCGATGGT
>JAOZPY010000214.1:1451-5399 GCA_029932495.1 Desulfobacterales bacterium | reverse complement strand
TCCTGACCGGTAAAGGCCCGTCGGTGTCCCAGGCACAGGACTTCATAGTCCATGCGGCTCAACCGGTTCATGGATGCGTAATACTCGTCATAGTCCACCAGCGCTTCGCAGACGATGTGCCCGGTCACGTCCGGTATTCCGGCGGCTTCCGAGCATAGCAGTATTTTTTTTTGAGGGATAAAATAGCTCAGGCAATCACGGGTATGTCCCGGTGTTTCAATGATCTGAACGCTTAAATTACGCGACAATTCGATGCAGTCCCCATCTTTTACCGTCACATTGATTTCGAAGGGTTCAAACGGATCGAACTCGGACAATTCAATCCCGATGCTGCCGACCAGTGGTTCAGACGCCCGGGTCAATTGGCCGATCAGTGCCCGGGCGTTGGGGCGGTTGAGCACATTTTTAGCCTTTTGCGAGGCGACCACTTGAAGGGCCGGAAAATATTTTTTAAGCACGGCAATCGATCCACAGTGGTCAAAATGAGAATGGGTCAAAAAACAGTAATGAAGCGGCCGGCGTCCTAAAATCTGTTGGATTTCATTCACATAGAGGTTACCAAGAAAGGCCAGACCGGCATCGAACACAGCGGGCTTTTCGCCGTCCAGAAGATAGACCGGCATCGCAGAGGGGCCCACCATGTACAAGCCCTCGATAATTTTACCCGTTTTTTTGACAATCATAAAGCAGGGTTCCTCTTTTTACTTCCACCTAAACCCCCCATCCATGATGGAAGGGCCACAGAAATTATACCGATCCGGGGAAAATAAAGTAAAACCGGTTCTTTTTCAAGGAAAGTCCTTAAAAGACCCAGACAAAATAATTTATGCAAGATTGACGGAGTCTATCGCATGTCCGGTGGGAATGCAAATACGAGGGGATGTTTGTAAGTCCATATGTTGCAAAAACAGGGGCCGTGACCGGCCCCTGTTTTTGCATTTCAACGGGCGGCAGGATTAATTTTGTACACTGATCGATTGAATGACACTTTTCTTGTCATATTCAACCGTTACCTTATCTCCTTTCTGTAAGCTTTTAAGATCGTTTTCGGGTCCCGCTTTCAGCATGACGGTTTTGCCGGCATCGTCCACAACCGCCACCCGGCCCGAATTCGGGTCGACCGAAATCACCGCTCCTTTAACGACCATGACGGAATCCTCGGCCTGGGATACGGTTACAGAAATCAGACAAAGTGCAAACAGGGCGACTGTCAGCAGTGAAAATGTTTTTTTCATCCTTAGGGCTTTCATTTTTTTCTCCTTTTTATTTTAACTCAGGCGTTTTTTTCTAACTGCAGTATTCAGATCCTGTTGATTCGTTTTATCGTCAGAAAATTTTCACCCCCTTTCTATCCATGTTTTTCAGCTTATCATTCGATACCCTGTCGTCCGGATCAGGGTGCGCAGCAGGCCGGCGGGATTTTGGTTTCAGCTTCCTGCCGCCGAATGGGGTCTGGTAGTGACCCTGTCCTATCGCAGAGCAAAGGATGTGCCATCAGCCCTGAAGGGCCATAACAGATTGAAATTATATGAGTTTTGATTTTTTTTAAGGAGTTTTTTTGAGCCGAATAGTGGATGATTTTTTTTACACACCCCGTTTGATCGGGTGGGTAGTTTCTGCTAACAGGCTGGATTTGTGAATATTTTTTAGCGTATCCTATTTCATACCCATGGTCGTGATTTAAGTGCCGTATTTATGGAGCCGATGGCTGAAGCGGGCATGCAGGCCGCGTTTCATGTTTTCTTTGAAGGCTTTTGATTTTGCATTGATGACGGTGCAGCCGTAACGCAGATTTTTTTCCACCAGAGCCGGATAATTTTTAATGGTTTTACGCAGTTTAACGCCGTTGGAGGTTACCTTGCGGAGGATATCAACCTCTTTTCCGATAACCCGGGCCTGTTTTGCTTTGACAGCCTCCAGAAATGTTCGCCGGTCTGGTTTGCATTGTGCGCAGCAGACGGCCTTGCCCATCTGGGGCAGGCGATGTCCATCGCTGCCGCCGGTGATGGCCTTGCCCAGGTTAAAGCCCAGCAGAGCACTGCGCAGGTTCCATCTTTTGAGATTTTCGGCGTTGATGACTTCAATGCCGTCCACCATTGCAAACAGGCGTGCCCGACGCCGCTGAGAAAAATAGGGGTTGCAAATGCCGGTAAATGTGGCGCTGTATGGGTGGGGGAAAATAATTACGGTTTCATAGGCGCGTGCCCGATCTATGAGAGCCTCCATCGGCAGGGCGGTGGAACTCATGATTTCCGGGCCCAGATGGGGTTTTACATGGTGGATATAAAAATGCCGGAGGCAGTCAATGTCATAAAAATATACCAGCAGGTGGGTTCCCTCGCGGGAGGTGATCTCGATGCCCGGTATGCTGAATACCTCCTTGAAGCCGTCGATTTCCAGCGCCCCTTTAATCTCGTTGTGATCCGTGACGGCAATGCCGATTCCCAACTGATGGGCCCGTTGGGCAATGGCTTTGACCGGGCTTTTTCCATCTGAATACCGGGAATGAAAATGCATGTCGACCACGGTGTACTTCTGCTTCAGTTTGTCCAGCTCGGGCCGCTCAAACAGGATTTTGTGAGAATCGTCAAAATTCATGGTCAGCTGAAAGCAGATCTCCTTTCCTGCAGGCGGTGCTGCTGCGAAATGCGGCATGGGCAGCATGGACCGGACACTCGGGGTTGTTTCGTTATGATTTTACAGAGTTGGACGGTGTCGTCTGAATTTCAAGTGTCGCAATTGTCTGTGGCCTTCCGGACTTTCTCTGATTATCGGATGCTGTCCGGCAAAACTTTAGGGAAATCTAAGTGATCTAGGTGGAATTCAATTGTCCTGAGCTTCCTTTTTGGCGGCGATACCACCGCAAAAGGTGTTGGGGGGAGATGCCAAGAAAGTAAGCAGCGACAATAACTTGATTTAACAGCCAGGTCCTGAAGATGCCGTATTGCAGCCAGCGCCTCGCGGAGGTGCGCACCGCCTGCGGCAGCAGGATAATATTGCCCCGGCGTTTCAGCCGTCGGACCAGCTCGAAGTCTTCCATGATGGGAATATCCGAAAACCCTCCGATTTCGTTGAACATATCATGCTTTAGAAACAGGGCCTGATCGCCGTACGGCATTTGAAGGTAACGGGAGCGCAGGTTGGTCATTTTTTCAATGAATCGCAGCCCCCGGGCCGGTGAGTCGATGCCCAGGGTAAAAGCACCGGCGCAGAATTCTTTTTGACAAACAGCCGTTCTGACGTGTTGAGCGAAATTGTCCGGCAGACAGGTGTCGGCATGCAGAAACAGCAGCACATCGCCGGTGGCTGCTGCTGCGCCGGTATTCATCTGGCGGGCTCTGGAAGGGGCGGTGGCTAGCACCCGGACGCCCAGCGATTTTACAATCGCCACAGTGTCATCACGACTGCCACCGTCAACGACAACAATTTCCACGTCACGATACTTTTGCAGGCCGGTCAGGGTAGTGCGGATGTTTTCAGCCTCGTTTAAGGTCGGCAGGACAATGGATATGCGCGTCAACGTGTCTGCGGCACAGGACAGATGCAAGGTGCGCTGCCACACCCCAAGATCCTCGGGTCGGTCCACATCCTTGAGGGTTTCCAGCAGAATGCAGCGCAGCCCCTGTTTTTTTGCCGCCGTGACTGTCTGTTTCAGCACCTGGTCTGTGCCCCAGCGGATCCCGGTAAAAAGCGGCGGGCCGGCCGGCTTGAAAACCGCCCGGTGCAGGCCGATGAGATAGTAGCCGCCATCAGCGGCCGGTCCCAGGACCAGGTCTTTGGTTTTAAGTTCATCAAAGGCGCGTTGAATAATGTCTGCGGTAAGCTCCGGAATATCGGAACCGATGATGACCATCGATTCGCATCCGTCCTTAAAGCCGTCGTCAAAGGCACGCTGCATGCGCAGGCCGATGTCACCGTCGCCCTGGGGAAGGTAGGAAAATTGCGGAC